>CAZIWA010000024.1:36288-51784 GCA_964542875.1 uncultured Phycisphaeraceae bacterium | reverse complement strand
CCACACCCAAAGAGGTCCCGAGCCCAAAAGCTCCGGACCTCTTTTCATTACCCCCGGAACTGGAGAGCCAGCAAAAAACACCAGCCCGCCGCACCGCAAAACCATTTGTCCGACGCGCCAGCGAGGGTATTCGGGCACCAGCCCGACCTCCCGTAAACCCACCATTCACCTCAATCTTCCCAATTGGACCCGTTCCATTTCCTCCCTTTATTCAAGCTTCCTGCAATCACTCCGGTGTAAAACGATTGTGAATACCGCTCTCGGATCGCATCGCTTGTGCTGCTTGAATCTTTGCGTAAAACCGCCGAATCAAACCGGCTGCTAAAGCCATTTGTGGCTTTCTGAAACGCCCAATACTCCAAATCGGGCACATGCTCGTTTTCAAATCCTGGCCTCACATCCAAGCCATCCAGATAGGCTTTAACATCTGGATGCCTGGCGCCTGATGCCCAGTTTTCCATCCGTTCATCGGCGTTCTCTCGCGCATAAGCCAGCGCCTCCGGCAAATCCTTGGGCCATCGGTGCTCCCGACTATGAAAATACCCATACGCACATCCCGCGTACCAACTGGCATGTTCGTACCCCACCAGCTTTCTGACGTATTGATATCCCCACACGCCCCCAGCAAACAGGAGGAGCAGCACCGCTGCTCCTCCTGCCCAGATCACCCTCTTTAAAACCTTCGCTTCCACAGGTATTGCCCTCCCGGCATACCTGTATTACGCCTTGGTTTTCGCCTCGGTTCGCGGCTTCTCTACTTTTACTTCAAGCCCGCCGTCCACCACCTCCACCACAAGCTTCGACCCAAACGGCACATCGCCCGCCAGGAGCGCACGCCCGATCTTCGTCTCCAGCTCATGCTGCAGGTACCGCTTAAGAGGCCGCGCGCCATACACCGGGTCGTACCCGTTCTCGGCGATGAAGTCATTGGCCTCATCGGTGATCACCAGCTTCAGGTTCCGGTCGTCGATCCGTTTCTGGATGTCCGCCACCTGGAGCCCGACGATCTTCTTGATCTCGCCCAGGCTAAGCGGCTTGAAGATCACGATGTCGTCCACCCGGTTAAGGAACTCCGGCCTAAAGTGCTGCCTCAGCGCGCTCATCACGCTGTTGCGTGCCTGGCTGGAGACATCCCCGCCGGTCATCGCCCCTTCCAGCAGGTATTGCGACCCGATATTGCTGGTCATGATGATCACGCAGTTTTTGAAGTTCACCAGCCGGCCTTGTGAGTCGGTTGCCCGCCCGTCGTCCAGGATCTGCAGCAGCACATTGAACACGTCGTTGTGCGCCTTTTCGATCTCATCAAACAGCAGCACGCAATACGGCTTGCGCCTCACCGCTTCGGTCAGTTGGCCGCCTTCTTCATAACCCACATAGCCGGGGGGCGCGCCGATGAGCCGGGAGACGCTGTGCTTCTCCATGTACTCGCTCATGTCGATGCGCACCATGTTCTCTTCGGTGTCAAAGAGCGACTCCGCCAGTGCGCGCGCAAGCTCCGTCTTGCCCACGCCCGTCGGGCCCAGGAAGATGAACGACCCGATCGGCCGCTTGGGGTCCTTGATGCCCGCCCGTGCCCGGATGATGGCATCCGCCACCAGCCGTACGGCGTCATCCTGGCCAATCACCCGCTCATGCAGAATCTGGTCAAGGCGCAGCAGCTTCTGCCGTTCCCCTTCCACCAGCCTCGCCACGGGAATGCCCGTCCACCGGGCCACCACCTGCGCGATTTCCTCTTCCGTGATCGCTTCACGCAGCAGCTTCCCCGCGCCGGCTTCCTGCGCCTTGGTTTCCAGCGCCTGGATCTGCCTCGTCAGCTCGGGAATCCGGGAGTATTTCAGCTCCGCGGCCCGGTCCAGCTTGTGTTCGCGCTCGGCTTTTTCCATTTCCGCCTTCACGCCTTCAAGCTCTTCGCGCAGCGTCTGAACTTTGGTGATCTGGCTCTTCTCGCTCTCCCATTGGGTGCGCAAAGTCTTGGACTTCTCTTTCAGGTCCGCCAGTTCTTTTTGCAGCGATCCCAGCCGTTGCTTGCTGGCCTGATCCTTCTCCTTTTTGAGCGCCGCTTCTTCGATCTCAAGCTGCATCGCCTTCCGGCTCACTTCATCCAGCTCCGACGGCATGGAGTCGATCTCTGTGCGCACCATCGCGCACGCCTCGTCCATCAGGTCGATTGCCTTGTCAGGCAGAAACCGGTCGGTGATGTACCGATTGCTCAGCACCGCCGCGCTCACCAGCGCGTTGTCTTGAATATTCACGCCATGGTGGACCTCAAACCGGTCCTTGATCCCGCGCAGAATCGAAATGGTGTCTTCCACCGTGGGCGCATCCACCTTCACCGGCTGGAAGCGCCTCTCAAGCGCGGCGTCTTTTTCGATGTGCATCCGATACTCGTCCAGCGTCGTCGCACCGATGCAGTGCAGCTCGCCCCGTGCCAGCATGGGCTTGAGCATGTTGCCCGCGTCCATGGCGCCCTCGGCCTTGCCCGCGCCCACAATCGTGTGCAGTTCGTCGATGAACAAAATCACCTGCCCCGCGGCCTGCTTGATCTCTTGCAACACCGCCTTGAGTCGTTCTTCAAACTCCCCGCGGTACTTGGCGCCCGCCACCAGCGAGCCCATATCCAACGCGAAGATCGCCTTGTCTTTAAGCCCTTCGGGCACGTCGCCACGCACGATCCGCTGGGCCAGGCCCTCGATGATCGCCGTCTTGCCCACGCCCGGCTCGCCGATCAGCACCGGGTTGTTCTTGGTCTTGCGCGAAAGGATTCGGATCACCGACCGGATCTCCGCATCGCGCCCGATCACCGGGTCCATCTTCCCGAGCTTGGCAAGCTCCACCAGGTCGCGCCCGTAGCGCTGTAACGCCTCATACGTCGCTTCCGGATTGGCGGACTGCACACGCTGGTTCCCGCGCACCTGCGTCAACGCATTGCGGAACGATTCCGCGGTAATGCCCAGCGTCGTCAAGATCTTGTTCGCCGGGCTCTTGTTCCCCGGCTTGAGCATCGCCAGCACCAGGTGCTCCACCGACACGTACTCATCGCGCAGGCTCTTGGCCTCCGCCTCGGCATCGATGAACGTCTTGTTCACCTCCTGCGTCAGCATCACTTTGCCCGGCTCCGTACCCGGCCCGGACATGCTCGGCCGCTTCGCCAGGTCGCGCTCAAGCTCCTTCACCACAATGTCCGCTGGCCGCTCCATCTTCGTCAGCAGCCGGGGCAGCAAGCCCCCTTCCTGCTGACACAGCGCCAGCAGCAAATGCTCATTATCTACCGCCTGGTGCCCAAACCGGACTGCGATCTTTTGCGCTTCCGAAATGGCTTCCTGGCTCTTTTGCGTCAGCTTATTGATATCCATACAAAATCCCTTTCCGGTACGGCTCCTCTCTAACCCCCTCTCCCTTGGAGAGATGGCTCGAGTGAAGGCCGCCACCGCGTGCTATGTACCAACGATTCATCAAACATCCCCTTATGGGGCCAACAAACCACAGACCAGACTTCTGCCAAGACGCGATCCGGCGCCCCTGAATTTCTGACCAGACCCTAGACCCTTCTGGGATCAAACCCCGGATTCGCGTCTCGCCACTTCTCTAGCAATTCCCGTTCCACATCGCTAAGCGGTTTCGGCAAAGCGATCTTTAATCTCAAATAAAGGTCGCCCGGCTCGCCCGCCTTAGGCGAAAATCCCTTCCCCTTAATCCGTATCCGCTGGCCCGACTGTGCACCCGCGGGAATGCCCACCTCAATCTCGCCCGCCATCGTCTGCGCGGTCACTTTGCCCCCAAGCCCGGCTTCCCAGGGCGATATCGGCAGTTCCACCGTCACATCGCGCCCATCGATCGACGCGCCCTGCGGCACATCCACCTTCACCGTGATCATCAAGTCCCCCGCCGGCCCGCCCATCGGCGAAGGCCCGCCCTGCCCCTTCACGCGCAGTTTGCTCCCCGGCGTCGTCCCAGCCGGCACCTTCACATCGATCTGCCGCGTCTGTCCATCCCCCATCCGGAGCGTAAACGACCGCGACGTCCCCGCATACGCCTCATAAAGGCTCACGTTCACATCCGCGTCGATGCTCTGGCCCTGCACGGCTTCCTGGTGCCCATCGCGAAACCCGTCCCGGGCAAACCCACCGCCGCCGCCCATGCCCTGCTGTCGGAAAAAGGACTCAAAAAAATCCGAAAAGTCCGCCCCGCCTCCCATGCCCGGACCCTGCTGGCGCCCCCCGCCGGAGCGAGCTTTCCCGCGCCTCCCCCCGCCAAACTGCTCTTCCCAATTCGGCGGCGGGGTAAAGTCCTGGCCCGCCTTATAGTTAGGCCCAAGCTCGTCATACAGCTTCCGCTTCTCCGGGTCCTTCAGCACCTCGTAAGCCTCGGAAATCTCCTTAAACTTCGTCTCCGCATCCTTCGTCTTATTCACGTCAGGATGATATTTGCGCGCCAGCTTCCGGTACGACTTTTGAATGTCATCCTGCGAAGCCTTGCGGTCCACCTCAAGCAGCTTGTAATAGTCTTGGAATTTCATGGTTTTAAAATTGCTTTCTCATTCGGCCTCCCCGGAACGTCACACACCCGACCAAACCCCTTCTGCAAAAGCCGGGCCAGTCGTGTCAACACGCAAAGCCCCGCCCGCAGCTGGTACTTACCAGCAATCTTATCCATCCCACCTGACAAAATCGGCACCCCACCCACCCTAAATGCCAACTTGGCAGTCCTTCCAGTAAGGTGGCGCCGAGTCCTCGAGGCCCACCACGCCGCGCCGCAGACCCGCTGACACATGAATCACGACAAAAGTACCATCTTTTAAACCGGCCTCTTTTCTCATTTAAAGGCCGCCCAATTAAACAATAATCCCTGCCCCCTCAAGTCTTCAATTCGTAATTCATAACTCGTAACTTGCAATTTATAGACCTCTTCACCCCCCCGAATGCACAAACCGCACCTGGCTCCCCACCCGCACGATCTTTGCCAACCGGATCGCATCCCAGTTTGTCAGCCGAAAGCACCCGTGCGAACCCGTCTTCCCGATATTCTCCGGGTGAGGCGTCCCGTGAATCCCATACCCCGGCAAGCTCAAGCCCACCCACGCCATCCCCACCGGGTTTCTAGGTCCAGGCGGAATAAACAACTTCTTGTTGATACCCGACACCTCCGGCCACATCACCGGATCCCAAAGGTAATTCGGATCAAAAGCCACATTCACCACCACCGCCTGTCCCGCCGGACGTTTGGCCACATCCTTGGCGATCGAGCAATGAAACAGCGCGATCGGCATGCCATCGTCCCCCAGCGCATCAATCGTCTTCTCATCCAGGTCGATCACCAGCGCCCCCACCTTCGGCTGCCGGGGAAACTGCTGTGTCTCCAGCACATTCGGCAGCACCACGCCCGCCCCAGGCTGCAATCCCGCAAAATCCACCGCCGGGTTCAGCCGCTTCAAGAACGCCACCGTGCAGTGCCCCCGCTCGGCGAAAAGCGTCTCGTTGCTCTCATACCTCATCCGGTCCAGCTTCGACCGCTCCAACCAATCGTCCGGCCACGGCCCCACATCCTTCAAATCCTCCGCCGTCACCGTCCACACCCGCAATAGCGGCTGCCCCTTCAAATACTCCGCAGCCACCGTTTCATCGATCTTCATCCCGATCACCGGCCGTCCCGGCCGCAATTGGTTCAGCCGCTCCAGTGCTTCCTTGGTCTTGCGCCCCGCCTTGCCGTCCACCAACCCCGGGGAAAACCCCATCCGGTCCAGCACCAGTTGCGTCCTCAGCACATCCACTTCGATTCCCACCGGCACCGGCGCTTCCACCACAGGCTGCCGCGCCACCACCGCAGGCGTCACGCCCACAGCCGGTTGCGTCGCCGCCGCCGGCAAAGCCGTCGCTGGCTGCGTCGTCGCAGGCTGGCTCGCCGCCGCCTGCGGAGTCGTCACCGTTTGGTTCATCTGCACCGGCACGCCGGGCTGCGTTGTCGCCTGCGCCATCAGTTCATGGGCAAAGCCCACCGACGCCAGCAACGAGCCGAGAACAACAATGCGAGCATCCATGCTCTTTTGCTCCGGTAATGAGTACTGCTTCCTGCTGCACAAATCATAGCGTAAAAGCCCCCCGCTCCACCACCATTATCTGACACTTTCGGCACGTATTGACGCCAATGCTCGTTCTATCGGACCATCAACCATGCAATCGCCTCAAACCTTGCATCAAGGCTTATCAAGGCGTCCAGCGGTACCACGTCTCCAGCCCGCTTCCATCGATCCAGTTAGTCCGGAAGATCGAATACAGCCCCTCGAATGTCACACGCATATAGTCCGGCGTCGTCGCCGCAGGCGAAACACCGCCGTTGTAGTCCACAAAATCCTGCCGCTGCACAAACGCCGCATGGCCGTCCAGAAACGCCATGTTTAATCCCTTGGCCTGATGCCGCCAGTGCGCCGGGTCTGCCGTCCCAATGGCCAGCCGGTGGTGCATGTCCGTCGTCTGCACCCGGGCATCATTGGGCTGCGTTCCTGGATTGGCGGAATCAAAAATTGTCCCCAGCAGGCTGGGGTGACGCCCCGCACGCAGCCGATCCATCCGCATCGGGCCATACATCGCCACCCCCTGCCCGCCATTGCTTGTATTGACCAGCGTCCCCGGCCCGGAAATCAATCGGCCATTGATGCCATAGGCCACTGTGTTTGTCGCCGCCGTTTGAGGGTTCCAGTGGCTCGTGCTGTATGCCCCGGGGCCGTAAGGGCAGCCCCCCTGCCTGGTGAACACATTCTTGGGCAGGTACCCCAGCAGCACCATCTGTTCCTGATAGTTGTACTGGGCAAGCGGATAATTGATCCCAGGATTCACAGGAAACACGAACTGCGCCGCAAACGACGACGGGTAATAGTTCCTGTTGTCTCCGCTGTAGTTCTTGCACCCCAGATCCACCTGCCGTGCCCCCGCGGCGCACTTGATCTGATAACTCACCTCTCGCGCTTTCTGCACCGAGGGCATGATCATCGCGCACAGCACCGCCACCACGGCGATCACCACCAGCAGTTCCACAAGGGAAAATCCGCGTACCACCCCGTGCTCTTTGCATCCAACCATGGATTGACTCCCAGAAAGACCAAAAGATGGGTGACCCGAAAAACCGCCAAGGCCTCAGCCATCATATCGCCAGATGCCTTCGCTCCCTATGAAAACAAACAGGCGCCCTCTTTAAAGGGCGCCCGTCGATATTTCCATCTTGGTCTGCTGTTTACTGCGTCCGGTGGAACGTATTGAACGCCACCACCGTCGAGCTCACCTTCACCGCTTCTTCGATCTGTTCATGCGTCAGGCCCGTCGCCAGCGCCTTGTTCACATGCCCGGTCGTGCAGAAGTGGCAGTTGTTGATGTTCGACACCACCACGTTGATCAGCTCCACCAGTTGATCGCCCAGGCTCGTCTTCTGGAAGGTGAATGCCCGCAGGCCGGGGGACAGGTGCCGGAAGGCTTCATCGCCCGCCAGGTCCTTAAACCGGTAGTAGTTGTTGTACATGGCGCAGGTGGCCACCACGGCCAGGATCTCCGCCACTTGCTGATCCGTCCACCCTGCGGCCAGGGCGTTCTTGGCGTGGGACTTCACGCAGTGCCCGCAGTTCATCGCCGAACTCGTCGCCAGCGCCAGCGCCCAGCGCTGCTTGCCGTCGAGCTGGCCCGCGCCGTCGACCACGAATTTCCGGTAGTTCATGTACGAGTCCTGGAGGAAGGGCTCGACGTTCCCCATCATCTGAAAGCCGACGGACACCTGGCCGTGGCCCACGGTTTCCTTGATGCGTTCATAGATGGCCTTGGTCGAATCGGGCGCATTCTCCGGGGACAGCGGGGGGACGACTGGCATGGTTAGCTCCTTAAAGCATGCTCGGTTGGTTAATCAGACGGTAAACGATAGCCCCTGATAAAAATGAATCAAATAGCCGATCCCTATCGCAGTCATTGCCGGGTGCATGACTGGTTCTGCGCCTGCACCGGGAGCGCCGGCGTCCCACCGGCTCCCGATCCACCACCTTCACCGACATAAGTGAGCTCTTCAGTCGCAAATCTCCCTATATCTGCACCCTCCACTGAATCCGTCACGCACCCGTTATTGCCAGAGGACGCACAGGTTATTCAACTCAGAAAAAACCGTGAAACCCCCGCCGGACCTATAACCCCCAAACCGCTAAAACCAACAAAATCTGCATCTGACCTTTCCTCTGCATTCCTCCCACCTTCGCGCCTTCGCGGTAAAAATTCCACTCCGCTCCTCCTCCCCTGCAAAACAAAAGACCCTCGGATGCAGGCATCCAAGGGTCTTCTTTTTTAACTTCTTGCATCAGATATCAGACATGGCTTACCGGATCCCAAGGCCCTTGGCCATGGTCGTACCGAGGTCAGCCGGGGATTCAGCGATCATGCAGCCTGCTTCACGCAGCGCCTTGAGCTTGGCTTCCGCCCCGCCTTCGCCGCCGGAGATGATCGCGCCTGCATGGCCCATGCGCCGGCCCGGGGGGGCCGTCCGGCCCGCGATGAACGCGGTCACCGGCTTGCGCACATGCTTCTTGATGAATTCTGCGGCCTTTTCTTCGTCAGAGCCGCCGATTTCACCGATCATCACGATGCCGTCGGTTTCCGGATCGGCGTTCATCATGATCAGGCAGTCGATGAAGTTCGTCCCGCGGATCGGGTCGCCGCCGATGCCCACGCAGGTTGTCTGGCCGATGCCCAGGTTGGAGGTCTGCCAAACGGCTTCATACGTCAGCGTGCCGGACCGGCTGATAATGCCGACCGCGCGCTTGCTCTCGGCAAGGTGCGCAGGCTTGTGGATATAGCCGGGCATGATGCCGATCTTGCATTGGCCGGGGGTGATCACGCCGGGGCAGTTAGGGCCCACCAGGCGCACATTACGGTACTGGGGCAGGTCCAGGGTGCGCTTCACCTTGGCCATGTCGATCACGGGAATGCCTTCGGTGATCGCGATCACCAGCTTGATGCCCGCGTCCGCAGCTTCCAGGATCGCGTCGGCGGCAAACGGCGGGGGCACGAAAATCATCGTCGCATCCGCGCCCGTGTTCTTCACCGCATCGGCTACGGTGTTAAACACCGGCAGGCCGTTGGCGTCCTTGGTCCCGCCCTTGCCGGGGGTCACGCCACCAACCATCTTGGTGCCGTATTCCAGACAACCCTTGGTGTGGAAAGCGCCCGCGGCACCGGTGATGCCCTGGCAGATAACGCGCGTGTTCTTGTCGATCAAAATGCTCATTGAGGTTTCCTTAAGCAGGCTCGTCCTGAACCAAAAGAGACAACAGGATACAAGCAAATCACTCCGCCCGCTATTTCGTGGATATTCCACACCCGATTTACCGCCCCAGCCGCCCCCCGCCCCGGCTCACCCCCTTCCAAACCTTACTTTTCAACATCTCCCGGCCCCGCTGCGCCATACATTCCCAAAGTAGGTCGGATTAAAGGCCTTCGCTGTAATCCCGCATCCCGTTTATTCCCGAAATCATCCCCGCCAATGGCATGAACAATCAAAAAAGGCTGCACGCATCACGTGCAACCTTTTATTGATTATCGATTCTTCAGACCCGGCTTACTTCTTCCCCTTCGCAGGCTTCTCGCTCTTGGCCGGCGCCGCAGGCTTGCTCTCAGCGGGTTTCGCCGCCGGCTCGCTCTTGGCCGCAGGCGCAGCCTCGCTTTTGCCGCCCTCACTCTTGCCGCCGGATGCGCCCGCATCGCTCTTGGCCGCAGCCGGAGCATCCGCAGGTTTGCCGGAGTCTTTCTTGGCCGCTTCCTTGTAGCTGTCGGACCGGTAGTCCGTCTCGTAGAAACCACCGCCTTTGAAGATGATCCCCGCGCCCGTCCCGATCTTGCGCCGAAGCTTCAGCTTCTTGCACTCCGGGCACTTTTTCATCACCGGTGCGGACATCGACTGAAACTCTTCAAACTCATGTCCGCAGGCTTCACAAACATATTCATACGTTGGCATGGCAGGTCTCTTTTCTTACGTCCCCGGACACCGGCAAACAAATCAGAACGCGTCGACTTCAGGCAGCGGCCCGACGATCGGCGCAATGTAGTCCACAAACGAGGGCGCAATATCGCAGCCGTCCACCACATACGCCGTATCCAGATGCTTGGTCTTGGCGGCGATGTCCGAAAGCTGAAAGCGCTTATAGCTGATGTCGTATCCCGAACCCGGCGCACGCTGGATGGCGATGCTCCCCTCGGTGTGTCCCTGCGCCGCCGCCTTGGCCGCTTCCCGTCCGGCCTGGCGCGCTTCCCGCGCATCCACTTCGGAGGTGCAGCCCGCAAACGACCGCTGCAGGTAACCAAACGTATCGGCGCGCACGCGCAGCTTCTCGCCGAGGTTTTTCTTGATCGCGTTGGCCAGGTAATCCCCCAGCGCACCCGTGCCTGAAAGCTGCACGTTGCCGTGCGAGTCTTTACCCATGTCCGGCGCAAGCTTGGTCATCATCGGCGTGCCGTCTTTGTCATGCACGCCTTCGCTCACCGCGATCACGCACCGGCCGATCTTCTTGTAAACCCGGTCCACGTCCGCGTAGAACTTCTCCAGGTCAAACGCCACTTCCGGCACATACACAAGGTGCGGCCCATCGTTCTTGAGCTTCCGCGCCAGCACACTCGCCGCCGTCAGGTAACCGGCATGCCGGCCCATGATGATGTTCACCTTGATGCCCGGCAGCGACGCGTTATCCAGGTTGTCACCCATAAACGCCTGCGCCACGAACTTCGCCGCCGAGCCAAAGCCCGGGGTATGGTCGTTATGCACCAGGTCATTGTCGATGGTCTTGGGCACATGGAAGCAGCGCAGCTCATACTTGGACTTTTGCGCCAGCTCGCTCACGATCCGGCACGTATCGGAGCTGTCGTTCCCGCCGATGTAGAAAAAATACCGGATATCGTTCTTGGCGAATGAATCGAAAATCTTCGCGCAATAGTCCGCATCGGGCTTATCGCGGCTGGAGCCAAGCGCGCTCGACGGGGTATTGGCGATCCGTTCCAGCTTTGCCGCATCCACCGAGCGCAGATCCACATAGTCGTTCTTCACCACCCCGCGCACCGCATGACGTGCGCCAAGGATGTTCCCCACCGCCGGGTTGCTCTTTAAGCCCTCGATCACCCCCACCAGAGACTGATTGATCACCGCGGTAGGCCCGCCCGATTGACCGATCACCGCATTGCCTTTAACAAGAGAGCTCGCCATGGTGGGTTTGTCCTTGGCGCCTGTTGTCGCGCCGCTGATTACATCTGGATCACGCCTGGGGCATACAAGGTCCCGGGCTCGGTTTTGGCGCGCAAATCATATCGAAAAACACGATTCTCTGTCGAAACGGTTTTCTCGCTGCTTCCCTGCCGCGCACGCACGCTCATGCGGTTTCCCGAACCTGGTGCCTCTTCAACCCAGCGCCAAAGTCCCGGGCCATCTGCTCATAAACTCTGAGGTAGGTTGGATTAGGCGTCTTCGTCGTAATCCGGCATCTCGTGTTGCGCCCCAAAAGCAATTCCTCGCCGTCTGCCAAACAACACCCAACTCCTTCTTCTCGACTTTATGGGCCAAGCCCCTCAGCAAGAGAGCTGGGGTGATGAGTGTTCCTTCTGCCTATCATTCAAAGATCCCAGTCCTTTTACTCGCCTTGATGGGCCTCTCCTCCAATCAACGCCCCGCACCCCCGCAAATTAATCAAAAACTCACAATGTAAATCCCGCGTTCCAGGAGTTTTCCACGTCCATCAATCCGGCCCGCATGTCGCAGAACACTTTCCCACCACATCACTTGCATCATGCAAACTTAACTCCCGCTCTTTTCTAGCCCTTGCGGCTCAAATCACCCCGGGCCAGTCGACGCGTATTGTTAATAATTCATTCATTTTTCATTAGACTATTGTTTTGATTTCATTAACACAAGATCAATAAATTCAAATATTTACAATAAAACAGGCCGGATTGATTTTACCTCTTTGTCCACCAAAATAGACAGCTTCAACAATCTGGTTTTCTTCCAGAGCGTTTCAGGGTTCATCTGTCATGTCGGCAGAGGCAAAAAACAAACGCAAGTGACACAGGAAAGCCAAGGAGACAGATCAATGCGTTCAGTTCACCATATGTTTGCCGCAGGGATGCTCGTATTGGGCGTATCCGGCATGGCCATGGCCGCCGATGATGATGCGCAGGCCAAGGCCCTTCAGGCCGAAGTCGCCGCCATCCGCGCCGAAATCAATTCCATCAAATCCTCCTCCAGCTCGTGGATGAATGACGCCCGCCGCGATGAAGTCAAAGCCCTCGTCAAGGAAGTCCTCTCCGACGCAGACACCCGCGCCAGCCTCCAGGGCACCGGTGCAACCGCCGGCTACAACAAGAACTTCTTCATCGCTTCCGAAGACGGCAAGTTCCTCCTCCAGATGGGCGGACGCATCCAGCTCCGCTACGTCGCCAACATCCGCCACGACCAGCCCAGCAACGCCACCGCCGCTCACGACATCTCTTCCGGCTTTGAACTGCGCCGCATCAAGCCCTTCTTCCGCGGCTACATCGGTAGCCCCAAGATCGGCTACAACATCGTCCTCGCCGCTGACCGCAACACCAGCGTCCTGGGCGTTGAAGAAGCCAAGCTCAACTACGCCTGGTCCGACAAGCTCAACTTTGAAGGCGGCCGCTACAAGCAGCTCTTCGCCCGCGAAGAAAACATCTCCTCCGGCAAGCAGCTCGCCGTTGAACGCTCCGCCGTCAACGAAGCCTTCAACGTCGGCTTCGTCGAAGGCATCAGCGCCGTTTACACCGAAAAAACCTGGCGCGCCTCAGGCGGCATCAACGATGGCGCCCGCTCCGGCGAAATCAACCCCCAGGGCGCAGCCACCGGCGGCGCCGGCGGCACCTACGCCTTCCTCCCCGGCTCTGCCGGCAGCGCCTTCGGCAACGACAACTACAACTACGCCCTCACCGGCCGCGTTGACTACAAAGTCTTCGGCGATTGGAAGAGCTGGGAAGACTTCTCCAGCTGGGCAGGCGAAGAAAAATCACTCTTCATCGGCGCTGGCGTCAACTATCAGGACAGCCGCGTCAACCAGAACGCAGGCATCCTCGCCAACGGCGCCGGCGTCCCCGGACGTAACTATGACCTCCTCATGTGGACCGGCGACATCGGCTACAAGGCCAACGGCCTTGGCCTCTTCGCCTCCGCCTACGGCCACCACGGCCTCTCCGGCGGCAGCCCCCTGGGCGGCATCGGCGCTCAAGGCAACCCCGGCGCTCAATACTCCGACTACGGCTTCCTCGCCCAGGCCAGCTACTTCGTCGTCCCTGACGTCATGGAACCCTTCATCCGCTACGAATACATCACCTTCGACGCCAACCGCAACGAAGACCCCGCAGCCGCCACCTTCGCCAACACCGCTGCCGGCGCAACCGTCAACACCGTCCACGAAGTCAACCTCATCACCGCAGGTTACAACTGGTACTTCAAGAAACACGATGCCAAGTTCACCTTCGACATGATCTGGGCGATCAACAGCATCAACGCCGCAGCCATCGGCGGCACCTCCGGCGCCACCTTCTCCGGCGCTGGCCTCCTCCCCGATGTCATGCAGAACGCCGGCGCAACCGCTGAAAACCAGCTTGTCCTGCGCGCCCAGTTCCAGCTCCAATTCTGATCCATCGCGCATCCGCCAGAAACGCTTCCGCGATCGATAACCACTCAACAACCGACCGGCTAAACCCGGTCGGTTGTTTTATTCCCTCTCCTCTTCTTCTCCTCTCTTACACCGTCACCGCAAACACCGTCGCCTGCGACCCGGTGATCCTCAACCGCCACGCCCCGCTCACCTTCGGCGTTCCCCCGGTCCACGTCACCTTGTGCGCCAGGCTGTCCCCCGTGATCGCTTCGCAATTCTCCAGCCCAAACCCTTCAATCACCTTCCCGTCCCCATTGCAAAGCTCCACACGCAGCACGCCGCCGTCGGCCACCCGGGCATTGATCGTCACGCTTTCAACCGGCCCATTCATCGGCTGCGTGATCAATTCCGCTTCCCGCGCCCCAGCCAGATATCCCACCCAGCGATCGCGCTTCACCTTGCATGCGCCAATCACCCGCAGCGGCTCTTTCGTGCCTGTCTCGGCCCCCATCTCATTGGACGATTGATGGTGCCCCTTGCGCGTCGCGCTGTAATAAAACCAATCCTCATCCCCCACCCGCACCGGCGGGCTCGCCGCAGGCACCTGCATCGGATAATTCCAAGTCCCCTTCTCATGCCTCACCCAAGGCTTCCGGTCCGCTTCTCTTCGCCAATCGATCCCGTCATAGCTGTGGAGCAGTTCCAGCCACATATACCCCGAAGGAATGTCGTACATCATCCCCACGCCCACATAGAGGTCCCGATAAGGAAACACCGTCAGCCCGTACCACTGCCGGTTGCGCCCACGGATCAGCGACCGCTCGGCCTTGGTTGCCCCTTCCGTGATCGCCTGCCAGGCCGCAGCCTGCTGCGCCTTCGTCACGCCGCCCCCGGCCCGCAGCGCCGCTTCATCCAGAAACGTCATCGGGTCCGCGTCCAGGTCGTCGGTATCCAGCACCGAGGTATAAGGCGTCCAGTGAACCAGGTCGACGCTTTCCGAGCGCCCCACAAGCCGGTTGGCATGCGTCACCCGATCCACAAACGCGTTGGGCCGTCCGTAGATCACATATTTCTTGATCCGCGTGTCGTAGAAAAATATGTTCCCGGTATCCATCCATCCGGTGAGCACCGGGTTATTTTCCCCCGCCTGCCACACAATGCCGTCTTCGCTGAATGCAATGCACAACCCCGTCGCCCGTTTGCCGGAATCCTCCATCCACTTTGCCAGATAGAGCGCCGTAAATCGCGCCTTGCTCGCCGGGTGAGGCGTCACCGTATTATCCAAAACGCAAAACCCTTCCGGCCCCTGCAAACCCGAAAGCCACCGGCCCTGCGCATCCTTCTGCGGGCTGGTCATGATGGCGTTGGGCAGCATCGCCCCGCCCTTGATGTTCACCAGCCCAAGATTCAGGTTCGGGTTCTCCCACTTAAGCCCGTCTTTGCTCGTTGCAAAATGCTCTGAGTAGACGGGCTCATCCAGATACCACATACGCCATTGGCCGTCGTTGTCCCGCAGCACGCTCCCATAGGCTTGCCCCACATGCAGCCAGGAATCAGTCACCTCATCGGGCCGGGTCACTTCACGCTTAAACGCGAAAGTCTGAGCAATCCACCTGCCGTCGATCGCCGCCAATGTCTTTTGCATAGGTTCATCCTCGTAGGGTGAGGCCGAGTCTTCGAGGCCCACCGCACCACACCCAAATCCCTAAAACCTGAAACGCCGCAAACGCCACAAACGCCACAAAAGCAAACCGGTATCAGCACAAGCTCTGTCTGGCCCTTTTCCCCTCCCTCTCACCGTCAGGAAGAGGATTGGGTGAGGATGTTGCACTTTTGAGGTCTTCTTAAGAAAACCTCAGCGCCTCACAGCCCGGGCCA
>CAZIWA010000024.1:27132-36188 GCA_964542875.1 uncultured Phycisphaeraceae bacterium | reverse complement strand
TGTTGCACTTTTGAGGTCTTCTTAAGAAAACCTCAGCGCCTCACAGCCCGGGCCACTTCTTCTCCGAAAGCACGCCGCACCCGATCAAGAATTCCTCACTCCGGATCATCACTTCCTTAAACAATTCCAAGTCATACAGGAAGTACCCGTGCACTCCGGTTTCTTTGATCAGTGAGTCATATTTGTTGCCCGCTTGGGCCATCGCTTTTTCGAATCGCTCCACGCCCTTGTAAGGCGTCACTTTGTCTTCTTTGGTCGCCGCCAGAAAGATGGGCGCCATTCCCGGCCGCACATTGTGAGCGGGCGAAATCTTCTCCCACTCCGCTCCGCATTTGGCATTGCCATACCCGCCGTCAGCGGAAGTATCGATCACCGGGTAATACAGCATCACCGCAGCCGGCTTGGGGGAAATGGAAAGGTCATCCAGCGAATCATCCACCCCGTCGAACATCTCCGTTCCTGCCGCCACGTGCGCGCCCGCCGAACCGCCCGTCGCCACGATCTTATCGGGGTCGATCCCAAGCCGTGCCGCATTGGCCTTTAGATACCGCATCACCGACCGCCCGTCTTTCACGCATTCAAACGGCGTCACGTTGGGCTCCTTGCCGATCAGCCGATACTGCACACTGACGCCCACCATGCCCATCTTGGCGAACTGCACCGCGAAGGAATCGAAAATCCACGCTTGCCCGCCTGTCCACCCCCCGCCGTGCATCGCGATCGCGCACGCGCGTTTGTCGCCGGGTTTGTGGCCTTCGGGTTCGAAGATATCGATGATCAGCTCGTATTCCGCGGTCTTCTTATAGACTTCAATCCGCGTCGGTTCGATGGTTTCCGCAATCGTATAAACAACCATGGCTGGACGCGGGTTGATGCGTTGTGTCGTATTCATGGCGCATAGTTGTAACCAATCGCGGCCCACCCATCCACACCCACCTGAAATTTTCAACCCAGGTTATATAACATAAGCGCACCTCGTAGCTCACCCCGCTTTCCTCCCGGTTCCTCAAAGCGAAATACACATGATCCACCTCGGCACACGTCGCGAACTCATGGTCGATAAATTCCTCGTCGACACCTTCCAGAATCTCACCCACGTTCAGCATTCCCCCACCTTCGCCAACGAAGCCATCCGGTTCGACAAGCCCTGGGAAGGCAACTTCTGCGGCTACATGACCGCCATTCACGATCAAGGCGAATACCGCCTCTACTACCGCGGCTGGCCCGTCAACGCCCAAGGCGACAAAGCCGGCGCGGACTGCTGGTTCTGCATGGCCACCTCCCCCGACGGCGGCAAAACCTTCACCCGCCCGAATTTCGGTCTCCACGAAGTCCTCGGCACCCGTGAAAACAATGTCCTTGTCACCGTCCACGAGGCAGCCCACAACTTCTCCCCCTTCGTCGATGCCAACCCCCTCTGCGACCCGCGCCACCGCTACAAAGCCTTTGCAAGCTGCCTCACCGGCAAAAAACGCCGCTCCGGCAACAACCGCCGCGGCCTCCAGCCCTGGGGCTCCCCAGACGGCATCAACTGGGCCCCCATCCAGGAAGCCGCCGTCTTCGATAAAGGCGCCTTCGACTCGCAGAACATCTGCTTCTGGTCAGAGCACGAAAACTGCTATGTCGCGTACTTTCGCGTCTATGACAACGGCGGCCCGGAGCTCACCGAATTCACCGGCCGCCGCACCGTCGGCCGCACCACCAGCACAGACTTCCTCCACTGGTCCAACCCCATCGTCATGGAAATCGACTGGCTCGATGACGAAGAGTTCTACACCAGCCAGACCCAGCCTTACTTCCGCGCGCCCCACATCTACCTCGCCTTCCCCAAGCGCTTCGTCAAACACCGCCGCGCCATGACCGATCAGGAAATCATCGACTTTAAAGCCATCCCCCGGTACGCCGAAGAGATCTCCGACGCGATGTTCTTCTCCAGCCGTGCCAACGATAAATACGACCGCATCGGCTACGACGCCTTCCTCTTAAACGGCACAGACCCCGGCAACTGGGTCTCCCGCACAAACATGGCGGCACTTAATGTCGTCCAGACCGGCAATGAACTCTCCCTCTACTACCAGCACGGCTACTCCACCGGCCTTCATCGCCTCAACCGCTACACCCTCCGCATCGATGGCTTCGGCTCATACCACGCCGACGGCAAAGGTGGCCACTGGATCACCAAACCCCTCACCTTCACCGGCAGCCGCCTCTCTCTGAACCTGCGCACCAGCGCCATCGGCTCCATCAAGGTCGCCATCCTCGATCAATCCGGCGCTCCCATTCCCGGCTTTGATTCCTCCGACTGCGACATGCAGCTCGGCGATCGCCTGGACAAAACCGTCACCTGGAAAGGCTCCAGCAACCTCTCCTCCCTCGCGGAGAAAAAACTCCGCCTCCGCTTCGAAATGCGCGAAGCCGACCTCTTCTCCTTCAAATTCGAATAACCCAACAATCCCCCATTTACTCTCACAAAAAAAGCGCCGGGAGGCATGGCGACAAGCCATGCCCCGGCGCTTCCCCTCACTCACGTGCAAGGAAACGGGCTCTTGATCACGTCACATCCTTAAGCGTCAAATTCCTCAGTCCATCCAAAATCATGTTCTTCACCGGCATCGGCGGCACCCCAGGCTTATCTCCCGGCTTCGGCGGTGCCGGCGTCGGCGGCTTGGGCGCAGGGTTCGCAGCCGGCGTCACACGAATCTCCGCGTTCCCAAGATTCACCACCATCGATGACCCCTTGGTCACGATCACCTCCGGCGTCTGCGCGCCCGTCATTGCCCACCCTGCCGGCAGCACCTCCTTCAGCGTGAACTTCCCCAGTCCGATGCCCTTGAAGCTGTACAGCCCTGCCTTATCCGTCTTGGTGGTGCTCAGCACGCTTCCGTCTTCACCCAGCAGTTGAAGCGTTCTGCCGGCCAAACCGGCTTCATTCTTCTGTGTCTGGCCGTCTTTGTTGGCGTCGTTGAACACCTTGCCGGTCACTTCGGTCTTAAAGAAGAACACGTTCTCCTGCAGGTTGTAGGTTCCGGTGTTTCGCTTGATCACTTCCGCCAGTGTGGTCTTCTCCACGATCGCCAGCTCTTTGCCCTTAAGCTGGTTCTGGTACCAGAACCGGTCGCCGTCGCGCAGCCGGGTGAACTGGTTCACCAAAATGGCTCCCGTCAGTTGGCCGACACTGGAATCCTTCACATGGTCCTCAGCCAGCAGGCCCACCCACAGGTCGATCTTGTTCACGTCGCCGTAAAGCGTCTTGAGCGCCTTTTGCAATTCAACGTTTGAGGTGATCTGCGCGAAGCTGGTCACTTTCTTAAGGCCATACGAAGCCCGTGTGGTGTTGTAGTCCGCCAAACCGTGATCACGCCCACGTTGGATATTCAGCGCCGCCAGGTCCATCCCGCCCGCGCCGGGAGGGCCAAACAGGAAGTTGCGCAGGCTGTCGACGATTCTGTTGTCCAGTTCGTTGGCATTGTCGCTGGCCAGGTACTTCAGCACTCCATCAATGCCGGATTCCTTCACGATGTCGGGGTTGAAGAACGCCTCTGCCAGGGATATTTCTTCCCGGGTGGCGTTGCCGTTGTTGTCCAGAAATTCCACGTCGTCATTCAGCAGGCTATGGCCAAACCGGTAGGCCGCGGTGGCGAATTCATTGGCCACGCCCGGGTTCACCTTCGCGTTGTAGCCCTTATAGGGAGTCAGCTTGATCGATCCCAGAAGCGCGGGCAGAAACTCGCTGTAGGTAATCTTCTGCAGCTCGCCGATCACCACCCGCCTGGCGTGCTGGTAAATCTCTTCATCGCTCCAGCCGGGGTTTTCCTTGGCCATTTCCGTAGCCAGCCGGTTGTGCTCACGCATGAACATCGTCTGCATCGCGATCAGCCCGGTATTCTCATCCACACGGATATCACCGGCCACAAAAAAACCGGTCTCATCCGTCGGCAGCAGGTTCCCTTCCGATGTCCTGAGCTTCCCGCCCGTGAAAGTTCGCAATGAATTGGCCGTTTCCGCATCCGATCCGTAAATCTGCGATCCATCGATGAACGCCGTGATGGAGTTGATCTGCTGGCGCACGTTGGCCAGGCTTGTTCCCGTTGCCGGGTCATACTCCGACCGCGTCAGCGGAATCGTCTGCGTCCCCGTCGATGCCGGATCGAAATACGGGTCGCCCGTCGGCACCTGGATCGGCAATTTCTCTGCATCGGTGCCGCTTTGGGTACTGGTCAGATCGATGTCATGATCCAGGAACTGACCCCAGGCATAGATGTAGTCCGAAAGCGATCGGCTGTTGCCCGTCATGTCCGCGGGCTGCGCCGAAAGCAGATTGCTGATCGTCCTGGCATCAGGCAGGTCCTGCCCCGCCGGGCTGGAAATACCGTCCCCATATGCCGCGGGCGCCGTCCGCAGGAAGTTCTCTCCCGTGGAGCCCCATTCCACGTGCACCAGGTTGTTGCCCGTGCCGTCGATGGAGGCATAAACGCTGGACATCATCGTCCTGGGTTCCAGGGACTCCAGGCTCACCGGCATGCTTTGCGCCTGCTTCTGCCTGGGCTTGTAATCCAGCAACCCGGACATTTTGGAGAATAGAAAACCAATGCGTGATGTGCGCTTTGTCATAACGGACCTTTCAAGATTGTTAGTGCAGGGGGAACCGACAGGCAGGCTAATCAGTAGTTAGCAGGCGGGTGACCATATAGCAGGTTATTAGGGGGGCGGGCAGGAAACCGGAATCCCTGTCTCTCATCACAGTGGGACAACGAGACGCCCCATTCGCTTATTGCGACAAAAAATATTCTTTCGAAAACATTTCTCGCACTCGCGAGTCAAAGGGACACGCCGGCCCTGATGCTGTACCCTTTCAGCATCGACACCCGCCTCAAGGGGACAGACCAATGACCTCGCTCTATCAGTCGGACATTGTCACTTCAGCCACCCCGCTGGAAACCGACTTCCCCGGTGTACATCCCCGTCTCTACACCACTCAGGCCCGTCTGGCCATCGTCAGGGAACGCATGGCGCAGCCTGTCTACGCCGCTTTTCTGACGCGTATCCAGGCCCAGGCCGATCATGCCGCACGGCAGGCCAGCGCAGGCTTCATCGGCGACCCCCGCGGCATCGGCTGCGGCCTGGCCAACACCGCCGCCATGTACGTCCTCACCCGTGATGCCCAGCACCTCGAAAGCGCCAAAAACACGCTTCAGACTCTCTGCCAGGAAAACGAGTGGGGACACAGCCTCATCTACGGCCACTGGGCGCACGGCGTCTCGCTCGCGTTTGATTGGCTTCATGACGATCTGGACGTCCCGCTTCGTGAACAGATCGCCCGCACGCTCCTCACGCGTGCAAACCGCGTCATGGACTTCTGGTTTTCCTACGGCGACTTCAGCCCCACCGCTTACGCCTGCAATCACGCCGCCGTCATCTCTGCGGGGCTTATGTCCTCCGGCTGCGCCATCTGGGGCCATATCGCCGGAGCAGGCCGCATCGTCCGCTTCACGTTGGAAAAACTCCGCCTCATGGCCCAGGCCCTGGGCAAAGACGGTGCCTCCGCCGAAGGCCTCGCCTACGGCCAGTATTACATCGACTTCTTCCTCAAATCCCTCGTCCAGGCCCACGATCTCTGCGGCGTCGACCTCATCTCCGGCAACCAATTCCTGCAAAACTATCCGAACTTCCTGCTCTACAGCTCCCTCCCGCGAGAAGTCTGGTCCCCCACCTCCACATTCATGCATTTCGGCGACACCAACGGCTCCCACTGGTACGGGCCCGATGTCCACCTGCGTCTCATCGCCGGTAAATTCAACAACCCCCACGCCCAATACCTGGCCATCCAGACCGCCCAGGCCCACGTCAACGGCGACAGCTCCGCCTTCCTTCTCCCCTTCTGGCACGATCCTTCCGTCACCCCCAAGCCGTCTGACTCGCTCCCCACCGCACACCACTTCGACGACAAGGACATCGCCATTCTTCGCTCCGGCTGGGGTCCCAAAGCCACCGTCTTTGGTTTCAAATCCGGTCCTAACTCCGGCCACCACGCCTCCAGAAACTACCGGCACAACATCTCAGGCGGCCACATGCACCCCGATGCCGGCCACGTCCTCCTCCACGCCCATGGAGACTGGCTCCTCATCGATGACGGCTACCCCAAAAAGATGACCGCCTATCAAAACACCATCCTCGTCAACGGCACCGGCCAGACCGGCGAGCTTGGCGACTGGTTTGAAGACCTCCAGATGCGCATGGGCAAGCCCGAAGGCCGCATCCTCACCTTTGAATCCCACCCCTCGCATGACATCGTCATCGGCGATCTCTGCCCCGCCTACGAACCCGTCCATAAGCTCAGCCGCCTGCTGCGCCACGTGCTCTACATCAAGCCCGATCTCTGGATCATCGTAGACGAAGCCCGCGCGCAAAAGCCAACCTCATTCCAGCTCCGCTTCCACGCCGCGGGCCCTTTTACGCCCCTTGCCAACAGCGGCTGGCGCGTCGCCCGCCCCGCCGGTTCCCTCACCCTTCATGCCTTAAGCCCCACCCCCATCACTGCCGAACCTTTCACCGATCAGATCAAAGGCCTCAACTCCGTCCATGGCGATCACGCCATCAGCGCCCTAGGCATCGCCAACGCCGCTCCAGCCACCAGCGCCCTCTTTGTCACCGTGCTTCAGGCCCACGCATCAAGCGCCAAGGACGCCCCGCTCATCCCCACCCTCACCGGCGCCGGGCCCTGCGTGCTCAAGCTCACCAGCAGTCTCATTTCCCTCACCATTACGCTTACGCCCGGCCAGCAGAACCCCGCTGTCCCCGTCTTCACGCTCTATTGATGTTCCTAAGGCTCACTCCAGCACATTCATCCGCTTGGCGCCGGACTTAAGCTGGATCAGCGCCCATTTTGCGTCGCCCTGAACTTCCGGGTCGGTTGATTCCAGCCGCGGCTCATAGATCGCGATGATCTTTTCCAGCACGGCCTTCTCTTGCGCTTCCCCGGCAAACGCCTTCACGATCGCCACCCATCCGCGCATCAAAAGCACGGGGTTGGGCATCTCTGCGCTCACCTCCGGCACGCACGCCAGGCCTGCGGCCTCGCTGTCCAGCATCAGTGACTTCTCAAAGTCTTCCTCCGCCCCCGCCACATCGCCCAGCGCCAGCCGATGCACGCCGCGCGCCCAGTGCGCCAGTGCAAACCTTGCCGCGGGCTTGCCCAGTTGCCTGCGCCATTTCAGACAGTCTTCCCCGGCTTGCAGGCCCCGTTCATAGTGCCGCCTGTCCCGGGCAAATCCATCGTCCCAGCAAAACGCCAGGTCCGCCGCCAGGTTATAGCTGATCATGTTCGCCGCATCGATGCGCTTGTCCCGGTCCTGAGCATCCGTTTCGTCCTCTGCTTGCTTAAGATTCTCGGCGATCCCCGCGTTCGCTAAAGCAATCAGCACATCCAGCCCATCAGCGCCCACCACATCAAGGGTCAGCGCCTGCCTGATGAACGAATACAGCACCCGGCGCTCCAGCGGATCAGGCGTTTTGCAGATCACATCGATCAACGCCTCAGCGCCCGCCAAGCCTCCGCCCGCATCCTTGAATTCGTCCAGCAACCCCGGCTTGCGGTCCAGAAAGCACCGCTCTTGCTCTTGATAGGTTTTCATGACCCGATCCTCCGGCCAAGCCCCAAAAGTGTCAAGCCATCGCCCGCGAGATAAGGGTTTTCCTGAGCACAATTCATCCATTCCCCGGGCACCTCCCAAAACTCTTAACTCACACTCTTGACTCTACACTTTAAAACTCCCGACGCAGGACTCCCGACCCCGGGATCCGAAACTCCGAGTATGCTTCTTCCACCCACTCCAGGAT
The DNA here is from genome assembly GCA_964542875.1 of uncultured Phycisphaeraceae bacterium. Taxonomy (GTDB): domain Bacteria; phylum Planctomycetota; class Phycisphaerae; order Phycisphaerales; family Phycisphaeraceae; genus CAZGOM01. The sequence continues at coordinate 28,352 of CAZIWA010000024.1, read as the reverse complement.
GCCACCCGTGACCCAACCGCCCCTCACGCCTCCCAAGCTCCCCGTCTTTGGCAAACAGATCGCCCAGGGCTACCTCATCAAACATGGTCGCGTGTTCGACGCCGGCGTCGAATCCCAGGTTGATGTCCGCATCAAAGGCCAAACCATCGTCGAGCTGGGGCCGAACCTTCCGGACCTGGGAGACAAAGTCATCGACGCCTCCGGCCTCCTGGTCACCCCCGGCCTCATTGATCTTCACGTCCATGTCTACTCCGGCATGGGCATGTGGTCGCTGGACCCGTCAGACGCCGGGCTCTCCACCGGCGTCACCACCATGCTTGATACCGGCACCGCCGGCGCGCTCACCTACCCCGCCTTTCACCGCTTTGTCATCTCCCAGGCGCGGGAAGATGTTTTCGCCCTCATCAACATCTCCATGGTCGGCTGCCTCGCCACCGACTCCAACGCCCCGCACATCTGCGACATGACCGATGAACGCTCTGTCTACGCCCCCGCCGTCGTCGACATCATCCAGCGTTACGGCGACCGTGCCGTCGGCACCAAGGTCCGACTCACCGCAGGCATCGCCGCCAATCGTGAGCACGTCGAACGCGCCGGCCTCCAGGGCGCCGTCAGCGCCGCCCGCGACACCGGCACCTTCTGCATGGTCCACCATGCAAACTCCCTCATCCAAACCCCCGAAGTCCTCGCCGCCCTGGCCCCCGGCGACGTTTACACCCATCTCTACCATCCCTGGAACACCGGCCCCTTCCGCGACACCAACACTCAAGTCCCCAAGCCATCCGATCACACCCTCCGCGCCCGCGACAAAGGCGTCATCTTCGACGTCGGCCACGGCGGCGGCGCCTTCGCCTGGCAAATCGCCGAGCCCGCCACCCAACAACACAACTTCTGGCCCGACACCATCTCCAGCGATCTCCACAGCTACAACCTCGCCGGCCCCGTCTACGACCTCCCCACCACCATGACCAAGCTCCTCCACCTCGGCATGCCTCTGGCCAAAGTCCTCCAGGCCACCACCCAAACCCCCGCAAACGCCATGCGCCTGGGCAACCGCTTCGGCCGCATCCTGGTCGGCCGCCAGGCTGATCTCACCCTCCTCGCCCTTGAACCCGGCCACTGGCCCCTATTGGACGTCCTCGGCGAAGTCCGCTACGCCAAAAAACGCCTAAAACCCAAATGGACACTCAAAGCCGGCACCCTCATGGCCTGCCACAACT
>CAZIWA010000024.1:11727-27032 GCA_964542875.1 uncultured Phycisphaeraceae bacterium | reverse complement strand
GCGCATCACATCCGGTCCACCGTCCGCACGCCGATGAGCCCCAATCCCAGCGTCAGCACCCGATCCGTGCACGCCGCCAGCGCCAGCCGGCTGGCCCGCAGGTCTTCGGGCACATCGCTCTTAAGCACAGGGCACTGTTCATAAAACTGGTGGAACGATGTCGCCAGATCAAACAGATACCCCGTCAGCCGATGTGGCTCCAGCGATGTCTCCACCGCGTCCACCACACCGGGGAACTGCAGCAATTTCAGCGCCAGCGTCCGCTCCGCGGCTTCCACCAGTTTCACATCGCCGCCGATCGCGTTGGCCTGGCTCACGCCCGCCTTCCGGAAGATCGACCGCACCCGCACCACGGCATTCTGCACGTATGGCCCGGTGTTGCCTTCAAAGGCCAGCATCCGATCCCAGTCGAACACATAGTCCTTGATCCGATCGCTGGAAAGATCGGCGTATTTCATCGCGCCGATCCCCACCGCGGAGCCGATCTCCGCCGCCTCTGCGGCTTCAAGGGGCACATCCCGCTTCTTGCTTTCGATCGCCGCCTTGGCCCGTGCTTCGGCTTCGTCCAACAGGTCCACCAGCCGGATCGGTTCCCCTTCCCGGCTCTTAAGCGGCTTGCCGTCCTGCCCCAGCACGCTGCCAAACGGCACATGCTCGGTCTTGATTTCCGGCGTCACCCACCCCGCGGCCCGTGCCACCCAGAACACCATGGCAAAGTGCTGCGCCTGCCGTGCATCGGTGAAGTAGATCACCCGCTGCGCTTTCAGTTCCTGCACCCGGTACCGGAGGCCGGCCAGGTCGGTCGCGGCATAGGGATACCCGCCGTCGGACTTGCGCACGATCATCCCCAGCGGCTTCTTCTCACGGTCAAAATACCCCTCCGGGAAGCAGCACATCGCGCCCTCGTCCAGCCGGGCCAGGCCCTTAAGCTCCAACGCCTTGATCACATCCGGCAGCAGCGGGTTGTAAAAACTTTCCGGCCGGATATCCGCATCCGTTAACTGCACATCCAGCCGCTTGTACACGTCGTTGAAATGCAGCTTGGATTGCTCAATCAAATGCTGCCACACCGCCAGCGTCTCGCCATCGCCGGATTGCAGCAGCACCACCCGCGCCCGTGCCCGCACCGCAAACTCCGGCTCCGCGTCAAACCGCGCCTTGGACTGCTTGTACAGCTTGTTGAGGTCGCCGATCCGGCTCAGCCCCTTCTGCTCCGGGTTGGTCTCCAGCAGATTTTCGATCAGCATCCCAAACTGCGTGCCCCAATCGCCCAGATGGTTCTGCCGGATCACTTCATGGCCTTTGAATGTCAGCACCCGGGCCACCGCATCACCGATCACGCTCGACCGCAGGTGCCCCACGTGCATCTCCTTGGCCACGTTGGGCCCGGAGTAGTCCACCACCACTTTGATCGGCTTCGCCGCCACCGGCACCCCGGCCCGGCCCGCATCGGTCTGCACGCTCTTCAAATGGTTTTTGATCACGCCCTCGGTCAGCTTCACGTTGATGAAGCCAGGCCCGGCGATCGTCGGCAAACCATCGCACACGCCTTCCCATTTAAGCGCTTCGACGATCTTCTGCGCCACATCCCGGGGCTTTTGCCCCAGCGTCTTGGCCAGCGCCATTGCGGCGTTCACCTGGTAGTCGCCATGCTGCGCATTGCCCGCCACGCGCACCACAGGGTCAACCCCTGCGTGCTGGGGGCCAAATGCATGGACGATCGCTTCTTGAAAAAGCCCGGTGAGATAGTCTTGTAGCGTCAACATAGGGCGTACCATAGTCGTCGCCAGTCAAACCCGCGTCAAGCATGCACCCATGCCCCACCCTGAGTTTGAAACATTTAAAGAAACTCCAGCACGCACCCGCATCCACGCCGGCCAGCGCGCACCAACCCAACACCGTCTGCTCTTGTCTTCAACCGCCTCTTAACTTCGCGGTTAAAAATCAGCCCTCGGCTCTTTTATGCTTCCCTAACCCGCAAAAACCGTCCATATCACTACTTGATCAGCTCGGTTTCCACTTCATCGGCCTTAAGCCCCACCGGCTCCTTCAGCAGCGCCTTATCCCGGAAGTCGATCAGCGACAGCCGGATCTTCGCCCATGCATTAAGCGGAACCAATTCCTTGAAGTTCGTCACCGGCTGCACGGTCGTCTTGGCCAGCCCATCGTACGACCAGGAAAGCCACTTCTCCGAAAGCATCAGCATCTGGGTGAACAAACCCTGCTCCTGCGGGCTCAGCGTGCGCTTCTCCAGCACTTCCAGACTCAGCACCATTTCACGATAGGTCAGCCGTGCCAGTTCACGCATCTCATCCTGCGCCAGCGGCGTACCGCCGGTACGCACCACAAACGCCGTCAGCGCCTTGTGATCCGCGCTGATGTCCGGGTTGGGCGTCCTGGCATGCAGGGTCACGCGCTCGTTAAGCCGGTTCAGCAGGGTCGACCGGGCCTCCGCCACCGTCAGTTTCGAAAGCGCCAGCAACACCTGATCGGCGATCAACCCCGTCGGGGTGTCGTTGCCGATGCTCTTTAAACCCCTCAAAATCTGCTGCTGTTCTTTATCACCGGCGAAAGGCTTATAGGTGGGGTTGTTCAGTGCTTCGTCAAGGAACCGGTTCGCCGCGATCGCGGCCCAGTACCGCACCGCCGGGCTCGGGTCTTTCAGTGCTTCTTCGATCACCGCCGACAACCGGCTATCCATGCAGTTGGTCAGCACGATAACCGTGTTCAGGCGCAGTGAAAGCGGCTTGGTGGAGTCCAGCGCCTTGGTCGAAATCACCGTATCCACGATCACCTTGGAATACCCGACGATAAATGGCGTCGAAACGCCGCCGCCGAACTGCCCCAGCAATGCCTTCCGGCCTTTGGCGATCGCCACGGGGTCCGCACCATTGATGATCTGCCCAAACGCGGTCTTCACGAACTGATCCACCGTCTGGAGTTGTCCGCTGTCCAATTCCTTCTGCGCGTTGATGATCCCCGAAGGAAGCGAGGCGCTCTGCCCATACACCCGGCCTTCACCAAGTACACCTGCTCCTAAAGCACAGGCCATCAGGGCAGTAAGCACGAGGGATTTACGCCGGTTGAGCATGTCTTGGCCTCTCTCAATTTGGAAATTCACCCCGGACCGCAAACGTCTGGGGGACATTAAACCACGAAAGCATTGTGTGTCAAACGTTTACAAAACCAAACAATCCCTCATCAAGGCACTCGCGTCTTGAATTGTCTTGATCCCCAAGGGATTCCGGCGGGCAGTCCTTTTTTGAGCCGTGGCGCATTGCAAAGCCGTTTGTGCCTTCCTTGCCTGGATCGCGCCTTTTCTTAGCCCCATCAGCGCATCACGCCCGTAGCCATCGCTCGGCGGGTCTTCGACCTCAGCCCACGGTCAACAACCCTCGTGAATCACTCTTATTTTTCTGCCTCCTCGATAGTCGCAGAAAACTCAGCCCTGCCTTGCCGCCTTCGACTCGCTACCGGTTCAGCGGCACCACATACGCGCTGGGGCTGTGCAGCATCAACCCGATTGCCACCGCATAAAGCGCGAGCCCCACAGTCATTACGATCGTTGCGATGTCATACAGGTAGGTCTTGCGGTCCCGATACTCCAGCGCCATCGTAAGCCATTGCCGGTGGTCGCTCGCCGGAAACTGCGTCAGCCAGTTGAGCTTCAACAACCCCCGCACCGTCATGGTTGCCGCAATCAGCACCGTCCCCATCGCTGCGATGATCATCACCTGCGCTACAGGGTTGGTTCCTGCGATCATTCGCCCTGAAAACCCGGTCGTGGTGATCAATATCCCGCAAAGCGTCAACAGAATCTGCGCCCGGCTGGTCAGCACGGCAAACTGCCGCTCCAGCAATGTATACACCGCGCCTTCACCCGCAGCGCCGTGAAAGCTCAGGATCTGGTTGATCTCTTCCTCGCGTGTCAGCTTGGCCATATCAACCCTGCATGATATCCGTTTTCTCACCTTCAGACCCCTTGCACGCGCACAAACCCGGGGCACTCCTGCTAACATGCCCCGCCATGCTCAAGTACCGTCTGATTTTCGGCCCCATCATGATCGCCGTCTTCCTCGGCCTCTGCTGGCTGGATAACCGGCTTGACCAGGTCAACATCGACGGCACCTTCCTCCAGGGCATCTTCGCCGGCCGCGGCACCCTTCCCGCGGGTCTGGTCATGCTTCTGGTTTTCATCGCCATCATCCCCCTGGCCGCACGCGAGTTGTGCACCATCTTCCGGGCTAAAAACATCCCCGCCGACTACTTCATGGTCACCCTCTCGGGCATCTCCGGCCTTCTGCTCATGTACGCCATCCCGTACAAGCTTGACGGCCAGACCACCCTCGCCATCGTCACCAGCGTCATCGCGGCCCTCTTCCTGGCCACCATGATCAAATACAACTGGATCCACAAGCGCACCGAAGGCGCCGTCGGCGTCGCCGGCCTCTCCATGCTCTCCCTGGTCTATCTGGGCCTCCTTCCCGGCTTCCTCATCGCCATCCGCCGCTGGCACAGCGCCTGGATCCTCATCGCCATCATCCTCATCGTTAAAGCCTGCGATATCGGTGCCTTCGCCACCGGCAAAACCATCGGCAAACACAAGCTCATCCCCTGGCTAAGCCCCGGCAAAACCTGGGAAGGCCTCATCGGCGGCGTCATCTTCTCCGGACTCGTCGCCGTCCTCGTCGCCTACGCCTTCAACCACTTTGATCTCTCCGGCATGTACGGCAAAGTCGACGGCGTCCGCAAGTTCATCCCCTACGAAATGCCCCTGCTCCCCTGCTTCTTCGCCGGCATGGTCATGGGCGCCATCGGCCAATTCGGCGACCTCACCGCAAGCCTCCTCAAACGCGACGCCGGCATCAAAGACTCCGGCGCCGTCATCCCCGGCTTCGGCGGCATCATCGACGTCATCGACTCTCCCATCGTCGTCGCACCCGTCGCCTACTGGCTCCTGCGCCTGCTGGACACCTTCGCACTCCCCGCCCAATAAAAGCCATGCACAAGCCCCTGGCCATCCTCAGCGCATTCCTCCTCCTCCTAGCCGGCTGCCAAAGCACGCCCGACGCCTTCCGCAAGCGCAAATCCAAAACGCAGCCTGAGCCCATCTTCCCCCTCCCCACCGAGCGCAACCCGCAAAACCTCTCACCTGAGCTCCAGGCCCTCACCCACCGCCTGCGCCTGCCCGGCATGGCCGCCGCCGCCGTGGATATCGACGGCGTCATCGCCATCGGCGCCGCAGGCGTCCGCAAGGCCGACGCCATCCCCTCCGTCACCATCACCGACAAATTCCACATCGGCTCCTGCACCAAATCCATGACCGCCCTACTCGCCGCAAGGCTCGTCGATGCCGGCTTCATCAAGTGGGACACCACCCTCGCGCAAACCTTCCCCGGCTACATCTACCAGATGCAGCCTCAGCTCAAGCCCGTCACCCTCCGCATGCTGCTGGCAAACCGTTCCGGCCAATCTTCTCAGGACACCAACGACCTCCTTCTTAAAGTCCTCAGCACACCCCGGCCTTTGATGGAGCAAAAAGCCATCCTCACCCGCGGCTCGCTCACCCTTAAACCCACCCTTTTGACCACCACACAACCCAGCACAAGCCCGCACACCCAACCCACCACGCTTGCTTCGGCCACCGCGCCCGCCACATTGCCCTCTGAATCCCAAATCCCCTACGCCTACAGCAACGTCGGCTACTTCCTCGCCGGCAGCATGCTGGAAGCCACCACAGGCCAAAGCTGGTCCAAGCTGATGGAAACCGACATCTTTGCCCCGCTGGGCCTGGAAAGCGCCGGTTTCGGCCCCGGCGCCCAGCCCGGCTTCGGCGACGCCCCGGACCAGCCCTGGGGCCACCGGCTGGAAAACGACCGGCTCATCCCCGTCGCTCCCGGTCCCGATGCCGACAACCCCGAAATCCTCGGCCCCGCCGGCGCCATCCACATGGACGTGCAGGACTTCGCCTCCTACGCCCAGTTCCACCTCACCAACCTCCGTAACCAGGTGGAATTGATCACCCCCGAATCGGCTCACATGCTTTACGAGCCCTTCCCCGGCCCCCCGCTCCCCAACGATAAAAAACTCCCCGGCCAAAAGCCCGGTTCCGACATCGGCTACGCCCTCGGCATGGTTGTCTTCGACCACGAAACCCTCGGCCGCGTCTGGTTCCACACCGGTTCAAACAACATGAACTCCGCGATCTTCCTTATCGCTCCCACCAAAAACATCGCTGCGGTCGTCATGACCAACGCCGCCCGCCCCGACACCCAGGATGCCCTCATTGCCTACGCCATCCTGCTCGCCCAGCAACACGCTACGCCGTGAGGAATGGATTCGTCCCGCTTCGCGCGTCCCACGCACCGCGCCAATACAAAAACATTCAGACTGAAAATCCGAATCCTTTCTCCGCTCTTAACGATTCGACACTGGACCAGGGACACGCGGCGGCGTTTTTTGCCTACTCCAACCCACCCGGATTCAAATTCTCCCCAAGGTCATTCTCTCCCAGCAGCACAAACCCCTTCTTCAAAAGAATCTCCGCCGCCAGCATCGGGTCATCGCACTGCACCGCCACCGCGCTTCGGCTGTGCGGAAACACCAGAAGCGGATAGACGTACCGAATGCTTAATTCCGCGGACAAAAGCGCCCGGCAAAGCTCTGAAAGCGTGTGGCCTTTAGGCACCTCCACCACAATCACCGGGGTTTCATTAAAGGGGAGTTTCGCCCGGTCCAAAAGCCGCCTGGCCAGCTCCGACCGTGAGGTTAAGACCCGCGCGATCGCGCAATCAGACGTATCGATCACGCTCAACCCCGCCACCACCAGCGCCTTGTCCTCAAACACGCTCAAAAGCTCGTAGAGCTTCCCCACCCGGTTATCCAGAAACACATTGAACTGGATGTTTCGAACCGGCTCATAGCTCAGGTTGAATTCCAGGTCCGTCGGCTGCTGGCTCATGGGAGTCTCCTTGGACGATCCGATTGGGCTGCATAGGTCATTCTAGGCACATCGCGTTAAGATTCCGCAATCGCCCTGAAACCAGCAATTCCATCCATCACTGCGGCCCAAACTTCCCATCCCGATGCCGCAGATAAAGCCGCTTCTTTCCCGCCGCTTCATATACCTCCATGCTTCCGATCTTCGCGGTCTTCAGCTTTTCATTCACATCCTGGTTGACCGTGATCGTCGGCGTCACCCCATCCGCCGCATAAGCCGTCCACATCAAAGGCCAACCGCTGGGCGTGTAAAGCGTCGCAACCTCCCGGGTCCCATCGGCACGAAACCGGGTCAGACTTTGAATCCCGGCATACCGCACCGGGTCTCCCGGCTTGCGCCACACAAACACCATTCCCGCCTGCACCACCCGCCCATCTGCCTCCTTAAACGTCAGCGTCCGAACATCCCCCCGGTCTGACCATTGCGCATACTCCGGCGTCTCCCGGGCATGCTCAGGCCAAAGCACCGGCTCTGGAATTGCAATCGTACGCCCGTCTTTAAGCGTCACTTGCTTTTCTGCCGTCACCACCGCCGCGGGAATCTGCGCCAGCGGCTCTCTCGGCCCGGTCTGGCACCCCGCCATGCACAACAGCGCCAACACCAGAAAAAACATGTACTTCATTTATTGCTCCCGGTAATGAATGTAAGAATCGCCACCGGATCATAAACTGTCTGCGCCTCCCTCACTCGCCTGCCCTCCTCCGGAGTTCCCATGACCGCGCCAAACCCGCTCCTGTCTCTCCAGCAATCCTGGCCCGTCCCCCCAAACCCCCGGCCCGTCGTCATCCTCGGCGCAGGCGGCATCGTCAACGACGCACACATGCCCGCCTACCGCACTGCCGGCATCCCCGTCATCGGCCTCTACGACGTAAGCCTCGACCGCGCTCAGGCCACCGCCTCCAAATGGGCCATCCCAAACGTCTACCCCACCCTCGCCGCAGCCGTAGCGGTGCCAAACGCCATCTTCGACATCGCCGTCCCGCCGGAGTACATCCTCGGCCTGCTCCAAGCCCTCCCTTCCGGCTCCGCGGTCATCATTCAAAAACCCATGGGCCGGGACATCCATGAAGCCCGGCTCATCCGCACGCTCTGTCTGGAGAAAAACCTCACCGCCTGCGTGAACTTCCAACTCCGTTTCGCCCCCAACATGCTCGCCATCCGCGACGCCATCGCCAAAGGCCTCCTGGGCGACATCACCGACATCGACATGTCCTTGAACCTCTACACCCCCTGGGGCCTCTGGCCCTTCCTCGAAAAACTCAAGCGAGGCGAAATCCTCGTTCATTCCATCCACTACCTGGACGCCATCCGCGCCATCGCCGGCGACCCCATCGGCGTCTATGCCCGCACCATCAAACACCCCGACGCACCCAAAGTCCCCCACGGCAAAAGCTCCATCATCCTCAACTACGGCCCAAACATCCGCTGCTCCCTCTCCCTCAACCACTGCTTCCCCTTTGGCCCTGATCACACCTGGTGCACCTTTCGCGTCGTCGGTTCCAAAGGCGCGGCCTTCGCCAAGCTTGGCGTCAACCTCAACTACCCAAAAGGCGAGCCCGACGAACTTCAGATCATCACCCAGGGCCAACCCTGGACCAACGTCCCCATCACCGGCAACTGGTTCCCCGACGCCTTCACCGGCATCTTTTCCAACCTCCAGCGCTACGTCGCCGGAGAAGACAAAACCCTCCACACCAACTTCCAGGACGCCTACCGCACCATGGCCCTCGTCGAAGCCTGCTTCATCTCCGACGCCACAGGCGGCACCCCATTGCCCGACTGAACAAATTCCCCCTCCTGTCTTTCCCTCTTCCTTGTACCTTATTCCTTGTCACTTATTACTTTCCCCTGGAGCCCCCATGATCATCGACGCACACATGCACATCTGGAACAAACTCCACGGCAAGATCCAAAACAAAATCCCCCTCCGCGCCGTCGGTAACGGCGTCGTGAAAATCGGCGAAAACAAAGTCCTCGGCATGCCCGCCTGTCTCCACGACTGCAAAGCCCTCGCTGAGCATGTCCTGGCCGAGTTCGACGCCGCCGGCGTCGACACCGGCATCGTCGTCCAGGAAAATATGGACGGCGAACAAAACCAATACGGCCTGGCCGCCATGAAACAACACCCCGGCCGTTTCTTCGTCCACGGCCTGCCTGACTTCTTCAAGACCGACACCGTCGCCAAGCAATCCCTGCGCCTCTTCGACAAAGGTTTTAAGGGCCTCAAATTCCCCGCTGGCCACTTCGGCTCCGCTGTCCTTCTGGACGACAAACGGCTCATGCCCATCTACGACTGCATGGAAGCCTACGGCCTTGTCATGGCCATCGACCTCTCCGCCGGCACCGCCCAGGTTCCTGCCCTCAAACGCGTGCTGGACAACTTCCCCCACCTCCCCGTCGCCATTGGCCACTTCGGCATGCCAAACCGCGACGGCTGGCCCGGCCAGCTCGACCTCTGCAAATACGAAAACGTCTACATCGAGACAGGCGGAATCGTCTGGCTCTACCGCTCCGAAGGCTTCCCTTTCACCACCGCCCAGAAAAAGCTCAAGGAAGCCATCAAACGCATCGGCGCCGAAAAAATCATGTGGGGCTCCGACTGGCCCCGCACCATGGTCGACTTCACCTACCGTCAAAGCCTCGACTTCCTGCGTGGCTCCAAATCCTTCACCGCCCGCCAGAAAGAACTCCTCCTGGGCGAGAACGCCGCTCGCCTCTACGACATCAAATACAAACCCGCCAACCGCCCCGTGGTCCCCCTCATCACCGAAGGCTAAACTCTGGCCCCTCTCCCTTTGGGAGAGGGGCGGGGTGAGTGCCGCCACCGAGTACCAAGATGACATTCCGGAGCATCGGCATGCCCAACCGCCCAAGCCTCCTCCAAATCCAGGCTGATCTGCGCAGCCTTCTCGCCCGACGCTACCCTCGGCATCAAAATCAAATTACAAACAACTCCAAGCTCAACTCCATCATCCAAAACGACAGCGTCGGCTATGTTGAACTTGGCTTGGGTTTGGAAAATGACTTTGATCTGCCTGAAGAATCGACTGAGAAACTTTCCGACCTTATTCTCAATCCCGACACCACAATTGCAGACCTCGCCCATGTGATCTGGTTAAACCAGAATCCATAACATTCCGGGAGTGACGCCGTGCCACACCAGCCCCCCGCCCGCCCAGACCTCGCCGCCATCGAACAGAAAGTTCTGGAAATCACGTCTAAACAATTAGGCATCAGCCTCGAAAAACTTTCCCCTCAGGACCGGCTTCTTGAAGACATCCAATGCGACAGCCTCGATTTCGTCGAACTCATCATTGGCCTGGAAAACGCTTTCGACATTCACATCCCCAACTCCGACCAAGGCGGCGAAGCATTTAAAACCGTCTTCACCCGAAACCCCTTTCGTCTCAAAGACCTCGCAGAACTCGTCTATCTCCAATGGGGCATCAGCCAGCCCCCTGCCCGCGGATTTTTTAGCAAACCCGCCGTCCACAGCCCGCTGCCCTCCAACCCCATCCTCCCTTTCACTCAACTCTCCGGCCGCCTCGCCCTGCTCTCATCCGATGCACCGCGCTTCGATAATCCGGCTTTGAATTCCATTGGCCTCAAAATCCACCGCCGCCGCTCCGATGGCATGCGCTGCCTCCAACTTCCCTCTGCATCCGTCCGCCTTGGCTATGACGGCCCTGGCGCACAGCCCGACGAAACCGATCTCCACAGCGTCTGGCTCGATTCATTCCTCATCGACGCCGAACCCATCTCCACCACCGCCTACGCCCGTTTCTTAAACTCCATCGGCCCCATCGACGATGCCACACTTGGCGACTGGTTCATCCTGACTCCAGGCGACAAACGCCAGGCCCACCAAATGCTCACTCGCACCTCCGAAGGTTGGCGGCCCGCACCGGGCACAGAAAACTTCCCCATGGTTCTCGTCTCCTGGTTTGGCGCACACGCCTATGCCCGCTGGGCCAACTTTGCCGACTGGCAAAACTATAAAGAAGCCTCTCCCGTCGGCTTCCTCCCCACCGAAGCACAGTGGGAATACGCCGCGCGCGGTCCACACCCCATCGCCTATTCTTGGGGCAATACTCCCCCATCCCTCACACTTCTCCAAGCGGGCATCCACAACCCAGGCCAAACCTACCCCACGCCCGCAGACCTCCCCATGGCGCCCGTCAATGCCTTCCTGGGCATGACCGCCACCGGCCTCCATCACATGGCGGGCAACGTCTGGCAATGGTGCGCCGATTGGTACGACCCAGCCTTCTATCGTTCCCCCAACGCCTGCAAAAACGACCCCGTCAACATCACCCCGACCGGCGTACGTTCCGAGCGCGGCGGAAGCTGGGTCGGCCCCGCCACCCTCGCCCGTTCCTCCTACCGCCGCGCCCGCGCCCCACACGCCCGCGGCCGCTGCCTCGGCTTCAGATGCGTCAGCGCAATTCCTGATTCCAAATGAAGCCGTCGTTGTACAATATTTTGTACAAGGAATATTTCTATGAAAACCGCTGACATCATCCCATTCTCCGAATACCGCAAGAACATGCGCGCAAACATCGATCGAATGAACCAAACCGGCCGTCCCACCGTAATCACCACCAACGGGAAACCGGATGTCGTCATCATCTCACCCAAGGAATACGACCGGCTCATCGCGACTGTGGAACTTTACGAAAGCGCGAAAACCATCCGTGAAAGCATCAGAGAATTTGAAAAAGGAAAAGGCATTCCTCTTGATGATGCCATGGCCGAACTCCGCAAACGCATAGAAGCCAAGGGGGAAGATTGCGATACGCCATCCAAGTCGAAGAAACCGCTCTTAAAGAAATCGAAGCCAGCTACTTCTACATCGTCTCGCAAAACTCGCCTGAAAATGCGGACCGCTGGCTAACCGGACTTTCACAAATGTCCTGCAAACCATGCCCAATGCCTGCCCATTGGCCCGGGAGGCCGTCATTCTTGAAATCGAAGTTCGCCAGAAAGTCTTCAAATCACACCGGATCATTTTCACCGTTGATAAGCGGATTGTCAGAATTCACCGCGTCGTGCATGTCGCCAAGGCCAACATTCAATCGCTTGAACAACTCTTTCCCCAGGACACCCCATGAAACGCTACGGCCAAGTCATCAAACTCCGCCCCGAAAAATACGATGAATACGTCAAGCTCCACGCCGCCACCTGGCCCGGCGTGCTCAAAATGATCCACGAAGCCAACATCCGAAACTACACCATCTTCCACAAAGACGGCTTTCTCTTTGCTTACTTCGAATACATCGGCACAGACTTTCAGGCCGACATGGCCAAGATCGCCGCAGACAAGACCACCCAGGAATGGTGGGCCGTCTGCGAGCCTTGCCAGGAACCCCTCGAAACCCGCAAGCCCGGCGAATGGTGGGCCAACATGCAGGAAGTCTTCCACACCAACTGAAGAATCTCGGACGAGGCCTTTGAATAACCCTCTCTTGCTCTTTCCGGCCCCCTCTCCATCAGGGCTGATCATTCCCCAAGTTTTGGGAGATCAATAGCCATATCTTGTTCTATTCGCTGAAAGCGATAAACAAGGAAGCTCAGAGTAAGCATGTACTCATGCGCCACCCTGGGTTTGAATCATTTAAAAAAAGCTCTTGCACGCGCCAATGTCCACACCAGCTACCCTGTAATGACCCAAGCCCGTCTGCCTTTGTCTTCGCCCTTTCACAACACCGCTTTTTCCACCTCTTAACTTCGCGTCTTCGCGCCTTCGCGGTTAAAAATCTTCCTCTTCACCTCTGCTCATCCACCAACCGTTGCCACAGCGCTTGCCTATCAAACGCCGTCCCCAAACTTGGGGAAATGAGAGTGTTCTTTGCATGGATCCTTGCAAAGGTCCCAGACGTAAGAGGCCCGGATGTATGATGTTCAGACAAAAGGCTGGCAGACTCATCCGCTTCTGAACATCTAAACTTCCTACATCCAACATCACCCCATGACCATTGAACGCCGCTTCGAACACCTCTTTGGTTCCGAATTAAACGACCGCATCGCCCAATGCCCCATCGCCTGGGTCTCCCTGGGCCCATTGGAGCGTCACGGCGAACACCTCCCCTGGGGCCTCGACGCCTTCAAAGCCGACGCCCAAAACGCCCTCCTCGCCGAGCGCTTCGGCGGCGTCATCCTCCCCCCCGTCCACATCGCCGGCATTCATACGCCCTTCAACCCCGACCGCGCCACCGCCCGAAAAATGCAGCGTGACATCAACGACTTCTACATCCGCGAAGAAACCCTCAAAATGCTCGTCGAAGACCTCATCGACGGCCTGGACCTCATCGGCTTCCGCATCATTGTCATAAACTCCGGCCATTACCCAAGTTACCAAGGCAAAGTCGTCAAACAGGTCGTCCAGGGTTTCCACCCGGAAAACGGCGCAAAAGCCATTGCCTTCGACGAACAGGACGTCATACCCCGCATCGACCATGCCGGCACTTACGAAACTTCCATGATGCTCGCCATGGGCTTTGAAACCCGCCTGCAGAACATCCGGCCTGAGCACGCCGACAAACTCGGCTATTTCCTCAGCAAAACCCCGCCTTCCGAAGCCTCTGCCCAAAAAGGCAAAGCCTGGCTCGACCAGATCGCTGCCCATTTCGACAAAATCCTCCCTCCGCTGCTGGCCCAGCTTAAAACCCCCTGAGGTTCCCTCCCTCTGACCAGACCCCAGACCCTGAACCCCAGCCCCTTCTTCTTGAACATCGTTATACTTGCTCGACCCTGCCCAGAGCCTCCTCTGGGCTTATTGGAGTTTCGCATTCCATGACTTTTAAGTTCTTCCGTAAATACAACAAGTGGCTGCTGGCATTTGGCATCTCTGCACTCATGATCGTCTTCCTCATCGAAGGCGCATTGCCGATGTTCACCCAGGCCAACCCGGACAAGATTGTCGTCGGCACGCTCAAGGGCAAACCCGTCTCTCTCACCCAGCAGATGAACGCCGGCTTTGACTTTGAAGTCCTCTCTCAGATCACCCAGCCGCAGGACTATGAAATCCTCATGAATCCTATGGTCTTCGGTGATGACCCACGAGCTGTCTTCACCCTCTTCCTGCTTGAAGCCAACCGCTTGGGCATCCACCCCAGCACCGGCGAAGCCGCGCAAACCCTCGGTGCCCTGGGCATTGATGAACTCAAACTCAAGCTCTTCGCCTCACGCTTAAAGTCCCGGCCTGAAGACATCCTCAAAGCCGTACAGGCCGGCTTGGCTGTTCAGACCTACCTCTACCTCACTTTAGGTAACGCAGGCGGCAAAGCCAGCCGTTTGAGCGAACCCATGCTTCAACGCATCGCCTTCGACAATAATTCGTCTGCCTCAGCCTCGGGCGTCATCGTCCCCGCTGACCAGGCCGTCGATAAGAAGCCTGCCGTCACTGAAGCCCAGCTCACCAAGCTTTTCAACGACTATAAAAACGACCTCTCCGGCCAGAGCAAGCCTTACGGTTTTGGCTACAAGCTCGCCCCCAGGGTGCAGATCGAATACCTCTCCCTTCCCGGCGCTCAGATCACATCCAAGATCAAGGTCGACGAAGTCGAAATGCAGGACTTCTACGACAAGAACCCGCAATTCTTCACCATCCCGCAGGACCGCGCCCCCGGCACCACCCAGCCTGCCGCGCCTGTCCAGAAGCCCTACGAGCAGGTCTCGGGCGAAATTCGCGATTACCTCAAGATGAAGAAGTCTGACGAACTCGCCGACAAAATCATCCGCTTCGCGTCCAACGCCCTCGCCGCCGACACCCGTAACCTCCCGGATAAGGAAGGCTACAAGGACATCCCCGCAGGCTTCAAGCCCACTCCGCTGGAAAAAGTTCTCGTCCAGATCAAAGAGCAATTTGGCGTCACGCCCACCGTCGTCGTCGAAGGCGACAAATGGTTCGATTCCAAAGACCTCTCGGTTCTCTCCGGCATTCCTTCCAGCACGCTGCCCGGCCGCCAGGGTTCCAGCTTCGCGTCTTACGTCATGAGCGCAAAGGAACTCCAGCCCGCCAAGGACAACACTTACCTCCCCCTTCGCCTTCAGGTCGGCGTCGCCAGCGCGCCGCTCGCCGGCTACGACCACTCACGCTACATCTTCCGCCTGATCGCTGCCGAGCCCGCCAAGGTTCCCGCTAGCATTGCTGAAGTCAAAGGCGCCGTCACCCGTGATGCTGAAAAGCTCGCCGCCTGGGAAGCAATTCAGAAAGACCCGTCAGCCATCCTCGCCAAAGCAGCCTCCAAGCCCACCATGGCGGACTTTGCCTCTTCAATGAAGCTTTCTGAAATCAAGCTCCCGG
>CAZIWA010000024.1:7742-11627 GCA_964542875.1 uncultured Phycisphaeraceae bacterium | reverse complement strand
TCGGCTCCCAGCTCAGCCGCGACTTCTTCAGCCTCAAGAACGTTGAGAAGCGCCTCGGCTACGTCTCCACCCGCGGCAATGACCAGCCCGCCCCGGTTGAATAAACAACCACAAATCGACCCACAAGAAAAAACCGCGGCAACGCGGTTTTTTCCTTTCCCCCCGGCATCAGCCAATTCTTCTTCGTGTGCCCTGCTCTCGTCCACGTGAGCATGTCTTCTTCTCGATACCCGTGAACCCGCCCCGTCACCTCAAACCCAATTCAACCTTCACTCTTCTCATCGGCCGCAGCTCTTTAATCAGCCCCAGCGCATACGCCTCTTTCCAAAACAGCTCCATCGCCCCAAGCTCTGCCGCACCCACCTGGTAATGCAGCAAGCCCCCCAGATACTCCTTGGCCCGCGCCACATCCCACCCAAGCTTCACGGCATACTGCCCCACAATCTCATCGATTCTCCCCGCATTGCGCTCCCGCAAGGCTTCTAGCTTCTGCGGCAAATCCCCCAGCACCGTGTCCTCCAATGCCAGCCAGGTCGCAAACACAAACGGCCGCCCCGTCATCGCGTGCCACGCCTCCCCCAGGTCCATCTGATGCGCATACGCCTCCCGCTTGGGCTCGTGCGTCACCACTTTGTCGCCAATCAGCAGCATGCACTCAGGCGCGCTCGACTGCCCTGCCTGGTTCAACGGCACCACTTCCGGCCGCGTGCCGTACTTACGCGCAAACAACACCTTCATCAGGTTCACGCTCGTATGGCTGTCCGTATCCGCATACACCCGCTTCACCTCTCCAAGCGGCTTTTGGCTAAACACCCGCACAGTCAGTGTCTCCCCCCGGCAGCAGATGCCTCCCACCGGCACCACCTTCAGGGGTACAGGCGAAAGCTGGTAATCAATCACCGGGCAAAGCGCGATCTTCACCTGTCCATCCAGCAGCAGATCCAGCAGCCGCGACGGCACTTCAAACCTCACCGGTCCCCCCAGTTCATTGCCAGCGCCGTCAATCAGAGGCTTGGAGTTTAAAAAACTCACACACCCCACGCCCGTCGGCCCCCCGTTCACGCTTGCTGTCCGACCAGGTGCTTGGTTCATGCTTGGATTATAGAACCCCGCGCCCCATCGCTCACTCGGCTAAAATGACGCACAAATGACCAAAGACTCCTCCATCCCCAGCGCACAGATCCTCATCGCCGACGACGAAACCGAGCATGCTGAAGTCATGGCGGAATCCCTCCGCCGCCTCGGCCATGTCTGCACCCTCGTCCACAACGCCAAAGACGCCATCGATGAACTCGTCCACGGCCAGTTCGACGTCATCGTCACCGATCTCGTCATGGATCAGCCCGACGACGGTCTGCGCATCCTCGCCGCTGCCCGTCAGCACCAGGGCAATGCCGAAACCATCCTCGTCACCGCACACGGTGATGTCCCCACCTGCAAAACCGCCATCAAGCAAGGCGCCTACGACTTCATCGAAAAGCCTCTGGACCTCGACGTCTTCCGCACCCTCGTCGGCCACGCCATTCAAGCCGTCTCGCTCCGCTCGGCCAACACCCAGCTCCTCCAGCGCGTCGACGAAACTTTCGGCTTCGAAGGCATCATCGGCTCCTCGCCGCAGATCAAGACCGCCATCGGGCTCCTGAAACAAATCGCCCCCAGCAACATTCCCGTTCTCATCACCGGCGAATCCGGCACCGGCAAGGAACTCATCGCCCAGGCCATCCACAACAATTCAAAGCGGACCAAGCAGCGTTTTGTCCCCTTAAACTGCGCCGGGCTCTCCGAATCCATCCTTGAAGACGAACTCTTCGGCCACGTCAAAGGCGCATTCACCGGCGCCGATCGCGAGCGCGAAGGCCGCTTCGAATACGCCTCAGGCGGCACCCTCTTCCTCGACGAAGTCGGCGACATGCCTCTGATCATGCAGGCAAAGCTCCTGCGCGTGCTGGAATCCGGCGAAGTCGTTCGCCTCGGCGCAAACAAGGCCGTCCATGTGGACGTCCGGCTCATCAGCGCCACCAACCGCAACCTTCAGGAAATGGTCAAAACCGGCGACTTCCGGGAAGACCTTTATTTCCGTATCAAAGGCGCAAACATCCACCTCCCCTCCCTGCGTGATCGCCGGGAAGACATCCCCCTCCTGGCCAGCCATTTCGTCAAGAAATTCGCCACCGAAATGGGCCGTCCAAACGTCACCATCGCGGAAGAAACCCAGGCCGTCCTGGCCCAGTACAACTGGCCCGGCAACATCCGCCAGCTCATCAACGTCATGCAGAGCATGGTCGTCATGTGCGAAGGCGACCGGCTCCTTCCCCAGCATGTGCCAGACGAGATCCGCGGCAACCCAACCGGTGATCAATCCGCCGCCGCCGCACCCTCCGCCGGCAGTTCCGCACAAGGCAACATGAACCTCGACCAGATCGAAAAACAAGCCATCCGCAACGCCCTGCAGGTCCACGCCGGCAACCGTGAGGCCGCCGCCAAAATGCTCGGCATCGGCGAACGCACCCTCTACCGCAAGCTCAAAGAATACGGCCTTAAATAAGCTTCCCAGACAGCCTTAGCACGGCCGCATCAGTCCTTCACAAAGCAAGGCCAATATGTCTCTGGGAATTCATTACTCATAACTCGTAATTGGGACCTTCGAATAATCCCAGTGCCACTGGTCGGCTTCCCGGTGTCCGTTGGACCCTCAAAACACGTGGAAACCTCCCTAGCCAAAATTCTTTCCCCCGTCCCATCCTTTCCCTGATGGACTTCACCAACCTGTGAGATACGATTCACCTAAGTCATCCCAAACGGTCCCACTCCCATGACCGACGCCACCGACGATCCTCCGGAATCCGCCATCGGGCAAACCAGCCCGCAAGGCCCGATATCGCCTCAAAAAGGCTCCAGGCTTAAGCGCATCAAGGCCAAAGTCCGCCACGCCGCCTTCACCGCAGCCCCCATCTGGCTCTCGCAAGGCGGCATCACCCGCCGCCACGAGAGAAAAGACATCTCAGTCATTCACCGTGATCTTTTCATCCCCAGCCTCCCCGCGGGGCTTGAAGGCCTCAAGATCACCCACCTGTCAGACCTCCACATCGGCAAGCTCACCACCCCCAAGCAGCTCACCGGTATTGTCGAGAAGGCCAACGCCCTCGAATCAGACCTCATCGCCGTCACCGGCGACTTCCTTGACCTCTCCTGCAAATACCTCGGCGAGATCGTCACCCAGATGCATCGGCTCCAGGCGCCCTTGGGCGTCCACATGGTTGCAGGAAACCACGACTACCTCGACAATGCCACTCAATTCATCGACACCTTCCGCTCCGCCAAGCTCGGCCTGCTCTTAAACCAATCCGTTCAGGTCAAGCGCAACGGCACCGCCTTCATCGTCGCCGGGATTGATTACCACGACGCTCCCGCCCGCACCGCCGCCATGGTCCATCGCACGCTTAAAGGCGCTGAAAAACACCACCCCGCAGCCCAGTTGAAACTTCTGCTCGCCCATCACCCCGACGCCTTTGATTCCGCCATCCGCCACGGCGTCGCCCTCACCCTCGCCGGCCACACCCATGGCGGACAATTCGTCCTCTCAAACTCACACGGCAAAAAAGGCTCCCTCGGTCTGGGCGCAATGACCTTCCAATACCCCCGTGGCCTCTACCGCCGCGGAAACAACTACCTCTACGTCAACTCCGGCGTCGGTTCTTGGTTCCCCATGCGCATCAACTGCCCCGCCGAAATCGCCATCCTCACCCTCCGCTCCGCCCCCACCCCAGACATCCAATCCCTCCCCGGCGAAGCCTCCGTCTAACCAATCGCGCTCCAGCATCTCCTCCGCTTCGCGTGCCATGCTCTCGTCTTTGTGAGCGTGTCTTCTCTTACCCCTTCTCCATC
>CAZIWA010000024.1:6187-7642 GCA_964542875.1 uncultured Phycisphaeraceae bacterium | reverse complement strand
AAGAACTGTCCGGACATGCGTAATAATCCTTTCCATTTCTGAATTTGTAAAAATCGTTAAATCGCTATGCTGGCCGTAACCAACCTGCTTTCGTCCAACCAAATGATTTGTTGAACGCTCAAAAACACGCGCAAAGATTTCGTGGGGATGGGCAAGGTAACGGACGTACCCGCTCGCCCCCGGACTTCTTGCGTTTCTCATTAACTCGCGTCCACTTTGGGTTTTTTGCACCTCCTTAATGATACCCTGAACATCCTTATCCCAAATGTCTACGACACTCAGTTTCGGGGCTTGTTTCGGCGTTGGAATGCCCACCATCTCATGCAGGATCCAGTGCCCCAATTCATGCGGAACCGTGTGTTCCACCGCTATCCCTGACAACGCAATGTGCAAGCCTGTCGCATTAAAAGCCAGATACCCCCCCGGTGTCTTTGGTATTTTCCAAATGCACCACCTTAAGGGGATTGACATAGGGAATCGTGATGCCCCACAACTTATGAAACTCATGCTGGCTGGCCATCACTTTGGGATACCACGGCAACCTCTCGACTCGGCTCAAGTCCAATGCCTTTGGGCAAAAAGCCGTACCTTGGCTTTCACCAAGGCACAGCGAAACTAAAAATCTCCACCCTTTTCGTAAATAAACCCCGGCAGAACGTACGACAAACCCTGGAACTCCAATGGAATCAATTTCTTTGCCGCCAGAAGACCCAACAAATAACCCATTCCAAGAGCATAAAACAGCCGTTCACGCTCGGTTAATTCTTCGCTTTGGGTCAATTCACCATGAACATGTTCAAACTCGTCAAGCCCCCATGTTTCAATGTCATAAGTTAAGCCGAACCCAATGATCGCCATTCTGATTTCAAGCGTATCCTCCTCATTGGGAGTGCTCAGTTTTTCGGCTTGCAGAACATATTGGTCCATCTTCTGATACAGCACCTCGAATTGATCCATCATGTCCGAATTCATCTACTGGCACTCCAACTACTTTCTATAGGGATAGCCAAAGTTCTCATAATACCGTCGAAGGTGACAGCGCCTGGCTTCATCGGGAAGCGCTCGCAACCCAACGACTTGAATATGCCTGTTTAGGAGAGGCTGGAAACCACCTTTTCCTCTGTGAAGATTGACCACCCGAGGCCGATCGACGCAATGGCGACAGGCGGCGGTAAAGCAAAGCGCGTTTTCGAAGTAATGATGACAATGGGAAAAATCGACATCGCCAAGATCAACGCAGCACGCCGAGGCTGATGCGGCCCTCTCTTCCCCTCACACAAAGTGCCTCAGAAACACATCCTTCACCGGCGCCGCGTTAGGCCGGAAAAACACCGTCTCATCCCGCCCCGCCCAGATCGCCGAAGCCTCTTCATAAAACACAAAGCTGTCGTACCCATACGCCTTGCCCCATTGAATATGCCGCTCCACCGGCACATGGCATCCTTTGGGTGAATC
>CAZIWA010000024.1:0-6087 GCA_964542875.1 uncultured Phycisphaeraceae bacterium | reverse complement strand
GACCGGATCAGTTGCGAGGCTTCACGGATGAACTGGCTGTACCCTTCCCCGCGAATCCTGCGCCACAGGTCGTAATCAAAATCATCGGTCTTCCAGATATCCACGCCCGTACGTTTGAGCATCTCATCGCGCACCGGCTCTTCAAACCCATACTCGATCCACGAGATATCCGAATGGTGCCCGCCCGGCCGGATGTCGACGCCATCAGCCCCCGCATCGAGCATCGCTTTGATCCACCCCATCCAAAGCTCCCGAGTCTGTTTAAAGCTCGGGCTCATCGCCGCCACCGGGCTCTTGTCCTTGCCGCGCGCCAGCGCGATATAGCTCGGCGAGCCTCGGTCCAACGCAATCGGCGCGATAATCGGGTCTGCCCCGCTCATCCCCGCCTCTGACGGTGCACCCGGGTAGCGGTTGTATTCAAACCCACCTTCAGGCCCCACGGATGTCTTTTGCACGCCGCTGGCCGCCGCATCAAACATCGCCTGAATTCCCGCTTTGCGCGCCGTAAAACCGTAGGTCAGCCGGGTCTCTTCACCCTTTTCTCCAAACACATGAACCAGGCTGCAAAGCCGGTTGGCGAATGTGCGTTTGTTCCCAGTCACCTGGATCGCCATGAACGGCTCGGTGATCTTAAGCCCATCAAACCGCAGCACTCGCACCTTGCACGTTTCCTGCGTCGGCACCGGTCCAGACGGGGTGGATTTGTACACCGGGTACTCTTCCACCACCTCGCTCGCATTCACCGGCCCTTCGTACGCGTAAAACCGATCGTTATCGTTGGAGACGATCAGTTTCACGTCCGCCAGGCTGAAGCCTGCGTCCGCGGCGTCGTCTTTCACAAAATCGATGCGCGTCCATGTTTCATTGATCGCCGGCCCCCACGCCGACGGTTTGCGGGACATGATCAAGTGCCGGTTCTCGCACGCCATCCGCGTCGCCCATCCCAGGCTTCCGCCGGTCTGTTTGATCCGATTCTTCTTCCCCGCATCCGGATGCCCGGGCGGAACCGTAATCCCCGCGATCGCCATGTCGTACGGCTTGAATATCCCGTAGATCTCCATCCCATGCGCGTGCGCCGTCTTCACCGCGCATGTGAAAATATCCCCCACATTCTCGATTGTTTCCTTCGCATGCTTCCCGATCGACAGCGGCGCATTATCAAAATAATGGTCCTCATCACGCCCCAGGTCGATCCAGCTCACCTTCTTGGCGCCCCAGCTCTTCATCTCGGCAAACAACGCATTAAACGTCTTCTGCGTCCATGGCGTAGCCATCAGGTCATCATTAAAGTCCACCGTCACCTCAAGCGGGTATCCCGGCACAATCGCCTTGGCCATGCCCGGCGCCGGCCCCGCTGGTTTCCCATACACCACCACACGCTTCACCACCGCCCCGCGGATGCCCAGATGCACCTGCCCAACCTTACCGCTTTTTCGAATGTTCGCCGCTGTCGCAATCGGCAGCCCATTCGCCAGAATCACCATAGTCTCTGCCGACCACTCAAACCCCATCACCACGCGCCCGCCGTTGATCCCAATCGGCACGCCGGATTCCACCAGCGTATTCCCCCCGTCGCCGATGGAGTGCCTTGCCCACGCCGGGCCGCCCAGCACCGAGTTCATCCCCGTGCGTCCATCTCCGCCGCAGTACACCGTCGCTCCGGGCGTCACTTCTTCCAGTTCCACGCCCACGCACAATTCATCCCATGCATCATGTCTAATCGGAATAATCACGCCATCCCAGGCCCGGCAGTCCCACGCGCCAGGCCCGTACTTGGGGTACGCCGTATCCGTGTACCACCCTTTGGGTAACGTCCCCGCTACAAACGCCTCATCAATCACAACTTCTGCGCCAGGCTTGTGCCCATCAGCCACGTGCTTCAACATCGGATGTACCTTTCACACCCGGCCCCCGGGCCGGACACCCGGGCATCAACCCAGGTTTCCGGCCCGACTTATAAAGGGCCAAGCGCAACAATAGTAACCCCACTCATCAAACCACGCATCAATATCCCCCCTCAACGTAACAACAGCCCCCGCCCCCGCGTAATCGGGAAACGGGAAGCGTGTTGTCGGGTATCGAACGCAAAGGCAATTCACGCCCCTAAAGGACATTGACCTTATCCACCGACGGCGCTCGCAAAGCCCCCCGATGCCCCGACACCCTGGCCACCCGGGCGAACATGCCGCCGATTCCTCCAAAGCAATTGCCCTGCCCCCTCACAGCCCCAGTTCCGTCAACCCTGCATGTCCCGCCGGCCGCGCCCCCTGCGCCCATCGGAACTTTCTCTCCCCTTCCGCAATCGCCAAATCATTGATGCTTGCGTACCGCGTGGCCATGCGCCCTTGCGCGTCAAACTCCCAATTCTCATTCCCGTACGACCGGTACCATTGCCCACCGGCGTCGTGCCATTCATACGCAAAGCGCACCGCGATCCGATTCCCCTCAAACGCCCAAAGCTCTTTGATCAGCCGGTACTCCTGCTCCTTCGCCCATTTGCGCGTGAGGAACTCCACGATTTTCTGCCGCCCCGAAAAAAACTCCGACCGATTACGCCACGCGCTGTCCACCGTGTACGCCAGCGATACCTTCACTGGATCTCGCGAGTTCCACGCATCCTCCGCCATCCTCACCTTCAACACCGCCCCCTCCCGATCAAACGGCGGCACCGGCGGTCGATTCGTCTCACCTTCGCTCATCACTGGCCTCCCTGTTTAATGTCCCGCCTGTTCCGCACGTTCAGCCACCCCCACAGCCTGATCCACCACCGTGCGACCATCCACACGATACACCACCCTCAATTCCTTCTCGCCGAACTCCGCCTCCACCACATGCTCTTTGCCGTCCATCCCCCGCACGCATGCCACACGTCCGTTCGCCCCGCGTACCTGGCTATATTGCGCCCCTTCCACAAACCGGCCCAATTCTTCCCGGCTCGCCCCGGACACCGCAGCCCAAGCTGTATCCAGCACCGGCTCGCCCGCGTTGAACCACCGGCAGCCATCAAAACTCTGAACTCCGATCCGCTCCACATATAGCGATTTGAACGCCCCCGCCTGCCGTTCCACATTGCGCATCACGCTGAACGTGTCTCCCTTGGTCAGCACCACCAGGCCCACTTTCCCCTCCACATCCACAAACCGTGATCCCAGCGGCACCACTCTGGTCGCATCAGCCGGGGCCGCCAACCGAATCTCGCCCCCGGCATGTCTCAGCGTCCTTGAAAATCCGTTGTACAAATCATTCACCAGCGCCATGCCCATGCCTGACGCCCGCCGCACCAGCAGCCGATATCCCGGTGCCCGGCACAGTTGCAGGCCCACCACGCTCCGGCCGTCGGCCAGCGCCACATACGCCAGCGCATGCCGCACCTGCGCAGGCGGCGTCCAACCCTCCGCTAGCATCCCGTTCAATCCCTCCGCCACCGCCCCAATCGTCGCGAATCCTCCTTCAAATCCCCACATCCCCGCCCCCAGCACGCCCCGCACCGTGCCCGGAGTACCCTGTTTGCCATGGCTTGCCGGCTCCACAAACCCCGCCATATTGCACGCCCAGTCCGTCAGGTGCCCGTCGCTTCCAGGCTGGCACATCCCCTGCATCAGCCCGTAAGCGCGCCAGGAAAAGCTCGCCAGCCGCTGGGGGTTTCTTGCCAGGCCCGCGCCGTGTTCCGGCTCGGTCCACACCGAGGCCACCGACGCCTCAAACCCACTCTCTTTCTTCTGGGAAACCTTACGTTCCACGGGGTGCGCCAGCGCAAACCCCAGCACGCTCGCCCGGTCGGATTCCAGCCGAGTGTGGTAATAGACATTCTGTTCCCGGAGCCACGCCAGCCGCCTGCCGTAAAAACTCCCATCTTCGCTGTACTGCGCTTCGGTTTCCATCATCTTGAGCATGCCGTCGCACAGCTCTCCTGCGGATTCCTCCCCCAGCACTTCCTGGGCGTACATCAGCGCTGTCATCAGGTACTCCTGGCAATACGCATAGCGCACCCGGGTGTCTCCCCCGATGCGTGCCAGCCGTCCATCGGCGAAAATCATTTTCCGGATCACCCGCCAAAGATCCGCCTGATGGTGGTTAAGCGCCTCAGGCGACTTCAGGCCCTGCCGCTTTAAATCAAAATGCAGAATCCCCGCATTGCTCGCACAGATCACCATGTAGCCCACATTCAGATACGAGTGGTGGTCCAGCGCATAGTTTGGAAAGAAGTTCGCCCCCACATGCCGTTCCTTCACCGGCTTGCCATCCACCACCGTTTCATTGGCGGCATCCTCCGCAACGCTCACCGCGTTGATCAAAAATCTCACCCCCTTCTCCTGCCACTCCCCCGCTTGCGGATGATCCGGGTACATCGCTCCCGCTCGCCAAAGCAGGGCCCCATTCCAAAGGTTTGATTCCGGTTTGTTCTGCTTGGTGCTGTTCCACACCCCCGCCACGATCGGGTAATTCGCCAGCAGCCACTGTGCTTCCCCCGTGATCATGCTCTTAAGCCCCGCCCGGTCCTCATCCGTCAGATACGGCTCCAGCAGATGCACCCCGTGCATCATCCGCTCAATCCCCAGAACGCTGATCCATCCATGCCCCCACTTTTGCCCATCCGTGCACGCCCCTTTGCCCGACCTGTGGCTTTGCATCGAAAACCTCAGCGCCGCCAGGGCTCTCCTGCGTGCCTTTTCCTGGTCAACCCCGGGTCCGCCCCGGGCGGCCAGCACCGCCATCGCCCCCACATATTTTTGATTGGTCTGCACGCCCCAGCTTGCATACCCTGTTCCATAGCACCCCAGGCCGTTTTGCCCGGGAATCTCGTGCCAATCCAATTCGCTATATGCAGCCCAACCAGCAAGCAATGCCAGTGCCCGGGTCTGATCAACCACCCATTGTCTGCCTGTCGCACCACTGGCCATTGCGAGCCCTCACCTGAAAAAAGTTTATCGGGTAGCATACGAAGCCCCACGCAAAGGGCAATTAACCATGATTCAGCTTCCGTCAGCCAAGCAGCTGTTTGAGAATTACTTCCTTCTCGAATACACCCCGCGGGACAAAGACCGGCTCGGCCTGGAATATCCCAAGCCTGACATCATGGGCAGCCTTGAGCTCGTCGGTAAAACCCCCAACGACATCAGCATCGTCACCGCGGAATCCCAAACCGACATCGGCGAAATCGTCCAGGGCCTCCTGGACCACGCCGAAGCCACCTGGGCCGACGCCTTCGGCGAGCCCGACGTCTTCTCCCTTGAAGGCCTCGCCGCCTTCGACCAGGCCAACGACGCCGCCGCCGTCAGCTCCGTCATCAAACGCTCAGACCCTCTCAACGCCAATAACGAATACGTCATCCGCGCCAGCCTCTTTGGCGCAGTCATTGGCGAAACCATCCGCCACCTCTGCCCCCGCACCCAATGGGTCTACGACCACCCGCTCTGGGAGTCCGCCATCTTCGACCCCCAAGGCGGCGCCATCATCCCCGTCTTCCACTGGGCCATCCATCGCCTCTCCGGCACCGGCATCGCAGATGAAACCACCGGCAAAGTCCTCACCGCCATCGACATGCTCAACCGCATCGCCCAGGGCACCCAGCAGGCCCACGTTCCCAAACCCACCAGGAAAAAGCCCTGACATGGCCCGCCGGCGAACCATCTCCCCAAATCGCACACGCCCACTCGACGCCCACCGATAACCCACTCACCCGATGCCCCCGGGCGCAAAGACCACTCTGTTCTCCAGACACTTTCGCCCCATGACCCCACAAGACGTCAAAACCACCCTCGCCCGTTACACCGCCCGCTTCCCCGACCAAGCCCCCGCCCTGGTCGATCTCCTCACCCTGATCACCCTCGGCGGCGATGTCCTCTCCCGCTCCGAATTCCGCGGCCACATCACCGCCAGCGCCCTCCTCATCAACCCCGCCGGCCAACTCCTGCTCATCAAGCACAACGCCTTAAACCGCTGGCTCCAGCCAGGCGGCCACCTGGACTCCACCGACCCCTCACCCCAGGCCGGCGCCCTGCGCGAGCTCATCGAAGAAACCGGCATTCACCCCGCCCAGGTCACCCCCGTCTCAAACTGGGAATCCACCCCCCTCTGGCTCGACCG
>CAZIWA010000023.1:51682-53505 GCA_964542875.1 uncultured Phycisphaeraceae bacterium | reverse complement strand
TGCAAGACGCCGTGGGACTACTGCTGCACGCCCAAAGAGAAGCTTAAGGGGCATGTGGCGCTGGTGCAGGTGGTGGATGCGACGGGGCAGCCGCTGAAGGCAGGACTGGAGAAGGCCGGGGGCATGGCGCCGCTGAAGACGGTGCTGGTGGAGGGGACGGTGCAGCGAGAGAAGGAGTCTGGAAACATCACGATTAATGCCACGGGGATTTATGTGCAGCCGTGAGAACGGAGCGATTGAAAGACACGTTGCCTGTAATGCAGAGGAGATTTTTCAACACCCATCGAGGGTGTTGAAAAACAAGACGCGATCAAATTATTCTTGACCCGGGGCTACAACCGCTTGCCCCGCTGGGGCACAGAAAGTATCCAATGCGTGAACATCAGAACACATGCCGCAGTGATCCATGGCGACGGCATCGATTCATATGGGAGATGTGTGCGGCCGGGCTGGCTTTGCTGCTGGCGGCGGGGGGGTGTTCATCAACGCCGGACCCGGGGGCGAGCCTGGAGGCGTCCGCGGTGCTGGTGCGCCAAGGCGTGCCTGGTGCGCGGCCTGGAGGGGATGCGGGAGAGCCGCTGATGCTGGAGGGGAAGACGCTGACGCAGGGGCAGGCGGTGGCGATTGCGATCGGGCGGAGCCCGGCCATTGCGGCAGACCTGGCGCGGATACGGGAGGCGCAAGCGCAGTATGTGCAGGCAGGGGTGCTGCCGAACCCTTCGCTGTACGGCAGCGTGGGTTTTGCTTCCGATGGGGGAATCGGTTTTGCGATGGCATCGCTTACGCAGTCGCTTTCGGCGCTGTGGCAGCGGGGGGACAAACAGGCGATCGCCCATGCCCAGCTTCAGCAGATGATCGTGCGGGCGGCGTTTAACACGCTGGAAACCGCAGGCGCGGTGGAGCGGCTGCATCGGCAGGTGGTTTACCGGCAGGATGTGATGGCCCAGCTTCAAGAGAAGGCGAAGCTGCTGGAAGAGATGGCGCGGGCAGGCAAAGACCGGTTTGATACGGGTGCGGGCGATGCGCTGGAGATGAACGCCATCAAGGCGCAGGCGTTGCGCGCCGCGCTGGAGCGCCAACAGGCAGAGGCGGAATTGGCCGACAGCAAGCGCAAACTGCTGGAGGCGATGGGCACGGCGGGGGCATCGGCGGAGTTTATCGCGGAGCGGGCGACGCTTGAGACGCTGGAAGCTGCGGATGAAACGAAGACGCTTTCCGTGGGGCTTGGGCGGCGGCTGGATGTGCAGGCGGCGCGATGGGCGGCGACGGCGGCGGCCAATGATGTGGCGCTGGCCAAGAACAAGGCGATACCGGAAATGTCCGTTGGTGTGGAGTATCAAAAAGACGACAGCATGAGAACCGTCGGGCCGGCGGGGACGATCGAGTTGCCGATTTTTGACCAGGGACAGGCGCGGATCGCGGCGGCCAAGGCGGCACAGGAACGGGAAGAGGCGATGCGGCAGGCCGTGGTGGAACAGGCAACGCTTCAGATCCGGCAGGCGTGGGTGGCATTTGATTCGCGGCAACTGCTGGCGGGGTTTCAACGGAGCCAGGTGGTGCCGCTGGCAGAATCGACCCTGGTGCTGAAGCGGTCTGCGTTTGACACGGGAGATGCGAATTTGCTGGATGTGCTGGGGGCACGGGTGGCGCTGCTGGAAGCCCATATGGGGTTGATTCAGGCGCAGTATGAGGCGGAGGTGGCGCGGATCGAGCTGAAGCAGGCGATGGGGGGTTATTTTTAAGGGGCTGTCCTAAAAGAGTCGCGGCGAGCCGCAATCTCCTAGGACAGCCCCTTCTTAAAAGACGGCTCCCTGGAATATTCA
>CAZIWA010000023.1:49819-51582 GCA_964542875.1 uncultured Phycisphaeraceae bacterium | reverse complement strand
TTTGAGGGCTTGGGGGAAGATGCGGATGCGGGTGACGGTGGCGCCGGGGTCGGGGGAGATGCGGGCGCGGGTGGAGCCGGCGGGGGTGGTGAGATTTGGGTTTAAGCGGCCCCAGCCGAATTGGCGTTGATCGCCGCCGAGAGAGGGTTTTGCGTCGATGATGAATTGAATGATGTTGGGGCCGGCGTCGATGATGGCGGTGAGCTTGCTGGCTTTGCCTTGAGGCAGGGAGCCGATGTCGGAGGACCATTGGGTGATGGTTCGCCCGTCGCTGAGGGTGAGTTCTGCGCGGTTGTCGGGGAGGGCGCGGAGGCAGATGCCGCGTCCGTCCGGGGTCATGGTGTCGAAGAGAATGGGCTGGGATTTGGCGTCGAGGACGGTGACGTCGAGCGAGAGGGTGAGGCCGGTGCGCATTTGTTTTTGGGGGAAGTCCGCCTTGCTGTGGTCGCGATCGGTGAAGCGAGGGAGCTTGGGCATGTCGAGGGTTTGCGGGCCGGTGAGGTGGTGGTCGAGCGTGGGTGAGGGCGGTGTGTGTGAGTGGCCCCAGAGGCCGGTCAGGAAGGCTTTGTCGACGGGGAGGACGTGGGCGGTGGTTTTGTGGGTGGTGGTGAAAAAGAGCTCGCCGTTTTCCTCGACGAGGTCCGGGTAGCTCATGCGGATCATGATGTCGTCGTGATAGAACAGGATTTCGGGCTGAGACCAGGTGAGGGTTTTTCCCTGGGGGGTGTCGAGCTCCTGGCCGGCGCAGACCCAGACGGGGTTGCGGTCGTCAAAGGGGTTGCCGGGGGGCATGTCGGGGGTGCCGTTGCCGCGGAGGAGGAGACCGCCATGGTTGTGAAACCAGAGGAGGTATTTTCCATTTTGGCAGCGCCAGATGAAGGTGGCGGCGCGGGGGTGCTTGATAAGGGGACCGCCTGGGGCGTACGCCATGAAAGCAGGGGTGGACCATGTGCGGGCGCCATCTCGGCTAATGACGTATGCGGGGTATCCGGCGACGGTGCGGTAGATGCAAAACAGTGAGCCGTCACTGAGCGTGACGAGGGAGTGTTCTTCGGCGATGCGGCCGATGCCGTCCGGGGCGCGGATGCCGATGTCGCCTTCGGGGAAGGTATCGAAGGTAATTTTTTCCGGGTCGCGTTCAGTTTGAAGATTCGGGCTGCGGAGGAAGACGCCTTCGGATTGAGCGATGTAGCCTTCGCCGATGGCGGCGACTTTATGGAGGGTGATGATGACGTTGCCGGCGTGCGTGACGGGGCGGCCGACATTCCAGAGGAAGCGGACTTTGCCGGCGTAGACGTTGTTGCGGTCGACTTCGAACTCACGGACGGGGACGTTGTAGCGTTTGGGGGACCAGGTTCTGCCTTGGTCGTCGGAGTATTTAAAGACGTAGTAGCCGAGGGTGTCGACGCGTTTATAGGTGAGGCCGTTTTCGCGTTTGACGCTTTTGAGCTGGTCGGTGTTGTGGTTGTAGAAGCAGTAGATGCGGCCGAATGAGGTTTTGAACATGACGGAGTACGAGGCCTCGGGGCCGTCGGCGGGCTCCAGAGGGACTGGGGCGGACCAGGTTTTGCCCTGGTCCGTGCTGCGCATGGCGACGACGTGCTGGCCGGGCTCGCCCTCATGGCCGACGCCGGTGGTGACGGTGCAGAGCCAGGCGCCGTCGTCGGTTTTGATGATGTAGGGTTGATCGCTGTAGGTTTGGGTGGGGATCACGCGCCCGGAGGTGACGTTGCGCCAGTCGGTAGTCATCGTCGGCCCTTTGA
>CAZIWA010000023.1:0-49719 GCA_964542875.1 uncultured Phycisphaeraceae bacterium | reverse complement strand
ATCACGCGCCCGGAGGTGACGTTGCGCCAGTCGGTAGTCATCGTCGGCCCTTTGAGAATGATATATCAAACATATCATGGCAGGCGTGGGGCACAAGTGAGGGTGGCGGGTGGGGCGGGTGGAGAGGATTGGTGTTGGGGTGGGCGGGATGGTTTTTGTTGGCGAGTACAAGACACAGCACTGCTGCGGGCCGTGCTGTGCCACCCGGGCGGTTGGTGTTGATGGGGGCGGTGGGGCTTTTGTTGGTTGAGCAGGAGGTCGGGCTGATGCCCGAAGACCCTCGCTGGCGCGTCGGGCTAACGGGTTTTTGGTGGGAGGAGGGTGGGGGGTTTTTGTTTGGCGGGGGCAAGACACAGCACTGCTTCGGGCTGTGCTGCGCCATCTGGAGAAGAGGGCTGGTGGGTTTTAGAAGTGGGCTTCGAGGATGGAGAAGTCGTCTTCGAGCTCGGAGGAGCCGCTGAGTTCGCGGACGTGGGCGAGGAGTTCGTCCATGAGGGCGCCGCCTGTGGAGGTGCGGGAGGCGAGGTAGTCGATGCAGGCGTTGAGGTTCCAGATGATGCGGCCGTTGCGGAGGATTTCAAAGATGCCATCGCTGAAGATGAGCAGGCGGGCGTCGTGTGGGACTTGGCAGGATTCGGCGGGGTAGTCCTGGGCGGGGGCGAGGCCCATCATGAGGCCAGTGGAGGGAAGATGGGTGGGTTTGGGGGATGCTGGCGAGAGGAGCAGGGAGGGGTGGTGTCCGCCGCCGGACCAGGTGAGGGAGCGGGAGGATTGTTTGTAGACGCCGTACCAGATGGTGAAGAATTTTTCGCCGTGCTGACTGCTGGGGAATGCGTCGTTGAGGGTGGCGAGGACTTGCTCGGGGCGGCGCATGTCGGTGGCGGGGAGGGAGCCGGAGCGAAGGACGTTTGTGATGGAGACAGAGAGGAGTGCGGAGTCCAGGCCGTGGCCGGTGACGTCGATGAGATAAAGGGCGAGGTGGTCGCAGTCGATCCAGTGGTAGCCGATGGTATCGCCGCCGAGGCTGGAGGAGGGGATGTAGCGCCAGTCGATGGCGACGGGGCAATCGATGGGGGGCGGGATGCAGCCCAGGACGTATTTGACGCCCGCGGCGAGGTCCTGGCGCATGCGTTCATTGCCGAGGGTGTCGAGGAGCGCTTTGGCGTCCAGAAGGTCTGGGGTGGAGAGGCCTTCTTCGTATCCGCTGAAGATGCCGGTGAGGGCGGTGCGGGCTTCGTTTCGGCGACCCTGAGTGTGGAGGAGGCGGGCCAGGCTGGTGGAGGCGCGGAGCTCCCATGCTTTGCTCTGCTGGCAGCGGGCGGCCTGGGTGGCGCGGCAGAATGCGGCCTCGGCGTCGGGGTTGGTCTGGGCGAGGAGCAGGTCTCCCTGGAGGCGCAGGAGTTCTGGCTCGTAAAAACGTTCGTCGGTTTTTTGCGCACAGGCGAGGGCTTCTTCGAGCGTTCTGGCTGCGTCGGCGAATTGGCCGGCCTGGATGTAAGCGTCGGCAAGGAAACCAAGGTGGAACGTGAGATTCAGGCCGGCGCCGGTGGCGCGCAGATCCTGGATGCCTTTGAGGATGAGGGGCAGGGCCTGCTGGCCTTGGCCCTGGAGGACCATGGAATCCGCTTTGAAGAGATTGGCGGAGGCGAGCCAGTAAGCGAAGCCCTGCTGGGTGGAGATGGTGATTTCCTCCTCCGCGGCGGCGCGTGCTTCGGCGGGGAGACGGCATTGATTGCAAAGCCAGGCGCGATGCTCCAGCGCGAAGGCCAGGGTGAATGGCTGGGCGATGGTGCGGGCGAGTTCGACCGCTTCGGCGCTGAGGGCCAAGGCTTGATCAGGCTTGCCCAGGTGCCAGAGGGCGACAGAGAGGTAACAGCGGTGGGCGACGCCGGAATCCTCGCCTGTGATGGCGGCCCAGAAGAGCGTGCGGACGCGGTCATCGTATTGCGTTAAGGCCCGAGTGCCGTGGGCGTGGGCGGCGGTGAAGTCTCCGCGGAAAACGCAGGTGACGGCTTGCGGAAACAGGCCTTCCATGAGCATGCCGGGGTCGGCCTCGCGCTCGGCCAGGGAGAGCGCCTGGCCGGCGAGCTCCGTGCAGAGGCGGAGGTCTCCACGGACGACATTCCACACCCAGGCGACCCACATGATGGCGAAGAGTTCGGTGGGCTTGCCGACGCGGGCGCAGAGCTCTCGGGCGCGTTTAAAGATGGTGCCGACTTCGGCGGCGCCGTAACCGCGGGCGGCGATGAACACGGTGCCCAGAGGGGTGAGGAATTCAAGCTCACGGGCGTCGCGCGAGGGGGATTCGGGGAGGGTGTGGAGGAGCTGGAGGCCCCTGTTTAAATGCGCGATGGCTTCGACATTGGCGAAGCGCTCGCGTGAACGCAGGCCGGCACGGAGCCAGTAAGCGGCGGCCTGCTCGACCATGTTTGCTTCGCTGAAGTGATGGGCGAGGAGCTCGGGCATGGCAGAGGCGGTCTGAGGGAAGCGCATCTCAAGGGTTTCAGCGATTTGCCTGTGGAACTGCTGGCGCTGGCTTTGGGCCAAGGCATCGCGCAAGGCGTCTTCAAGCAGGGCGTGTTTGAATGCGTATGTGCAGCCTGGGGGGAGGCCTTTTTGATGAAGGATGTCGGCGTGGATGAGTTTGGCCAGCTCGGCCTGGAGGGTGGGCTCGTCGACCTTTGCGGTGGCGGCGACGGCGGTGAGCAGTTCGTGGCTGAACTCGCGGCCGAGGGTTGCGGCAAGCTGAGCGATGCCGCGGTCGCTGGTCATTTTGTCGACCCGGGCGATGATCAGGTCCTGAAGGGTGGCGGGCATTTCACCGCTGGCCACATCGGAGCCGGATGCGCCGGGGTCGCGCAGCATCATGGTGATTTCTTCCACGAATAAGGGCACGCCGCCTGTGCGCCGGTGGACTTGATCCACCAGCGCGTCGGGGAGGACGGCGCCTGTGTTTTTGCGGATCAGTTCTCCGACCTGACGGCGGGTTAAGCGCCCCAGGGCGAGGCTTGTCTGGTGAGCCATCGCGGGCCATGGGGTTTTAAATTCCGGCCGGAAGGTGAGAAGGGTCAAGACCCTGTCCTGTAAGCCTTCAGCGAGGAAGTGACCGAGAAACTCCAGCGTGGAAGCGTCTATCCAATGCAGGTCTTCGATGATGAACAGAATGGGACGGCACTTTGCCTGGACGCGGAGCCATTCACGTAAAACACGGAAGGTGGCTTCACGCTCCCGGACAGGGGAGAGGCCAAGCGGCGTGCCGCGCCCCTCCAGCGGGAGCAGCAGCATGGATGCGAACAGGGCAATGGATTCCGGGCGCGAAAGGCCGTATTCATCCAAATGAGCGGCGAGGCGATCAAAACGTTTGCCGGGGGCCTGTTCGGGGCTCAAGTTGAGCAAGCGGTCGAAGAAATCGGTGACGGGGTAGAGGCTGGTGTTTCCAAAGCGCTGCGAACAGCGCCACTCGATGATCGGCGGGTCTTGTGTGGTGTCCTGAGTGCTTTCATCAACCAGTTGGCGTGCGATCGATACCAGGCGTGATTTTCCCAATCCCGGTTCGCCGATGATCTGCACCACCTGGCCCATGCCGTCCTGGGCCTGTTCCCAGCGATTCTTCAACAGACTGACTTCGGCGTCACGGCCGGTGAGCGGCGCCGACCTGGAGGCGGGTGGATTTGTGGGCTTCCCTAGGCTCATGGGGATGTTTTTTACTTGCTTGTGTTTAGATGTCGTTGGAGGAGCGTAAGTCAATCCTCACGGCATGAGAAAGAAGTTTGAAAGGCAGGAACTATGTACATGTGCAGTATACCGGGCACCGTGCATTTTTAGGAGTTTATTTCATGGTGATTCAACTGCCGGGGAATCAAACTGCACAGATGTGTTGAAGTGGGCGATGGCATCGGGGGCGAGGGTTTTTACACAGAGCCGCTGTGATACCAATTGAGCACACGGAGGGCGCGGAGGGTGAGCCATCGGCTGGGTTTGCCTGCGCCGTCTTCCAGGTCGAAGTGGACTTTGCCGGGGTGGATGTGTTCAAGCGGCCATTGGCCGGTGGCGTTGCGTTTTGCTTCCAGGCGCTGGACGGCTTCGGCCATGCGTTTGTCCGGATGGGCGCCGGCGCTGCGGAAGTAATCCAGGGCTCGGAGGATGTCGTAATGCCAGTATGTGGGGAAAGCGAGCATCGTCCATTGGAGGTTGATGACGTTTCCTGTCGAGGCGGTCCGGAGGAGGTGGCGGGTGAGGAGGTATTCCTCGCCACGCCGGCGTGCCTGCGTGGTGGCGGGTGTTGCGCCTTTTGCTTTTTCATAAGCCAGCAGACCTTCGAGGACGCAGATGGTGGAGTGGAAGGAGGAGCGGCTGCTGGGCGGGGCGTAACAGTTCCAGCCGCCGTCGGAGAGTTGTTCGCTTAAGAGGCGGTGGGCGAGGTTGTCGGAGGCGTGACCGAAGTAAGCGCCGACGGCCAGGGTGCGGCTGTTGATGCAGGCTTCGGTTTCGCCCTCAAAGAAAGGGGAATGATTAAACCAGGGGCCCCAGTTGGCGTTTGTGCGGACTTTTTCGATGGCGATCCGGGCCTGGTGGCAATCAGGGTCCAAACCCAGGTGGGACAGGAGTGAGAGCGTGTCATAGGTTGAGGTGCGGCCGGGATACATCCAGGTTGCGCCGTCCCACTGGCCGTCGGCCGCCTGGAGCGCGAGGAGCCTTGCGCCATGGCCTTCAACGGCGATGCGTGCGCGCTCAGCTGCCACCATGTCCGCGGGGGCGTGCTGGAGGTCTTGCAAGACTTGCCATCGGAGTGAAGGGTCTGAATCCAGCAGCCAGTTGAGGAGGGACGGGTCTTGGGAAGAGGCGAACGAATGAAGGGTGGTGAGCGCCATTTGCAGGTCCTGAAGGGTGGCTGGGAGGGGCAGCGATGCCGGGCCGTGAAGCATTTGAGCATCTTAAGCATCAACGGCCACGGACAAGCGTTTGGCTTGGGTGGTGGAGGCTGCTGGCTCAGGACCTTCGCATTTAAATGGAGTTATTTTTGACACCGGTGAGTGCGACCCTTCCAGGGTCGAAGATAGAAAACGAAAGAACGAAAAAGAGCTGCTTACCGGTGGTATCGCATAAGTACATGCTCAACCACCGGCTAATGGCTGGAATCCCTTTGGGATATAGACATTTAAGATGCGAAGGCCAAGCCGCTGGCTGAGCTTAATCGTCATGGTCTTGCTTGGAATATTCCCGCGCGTAACGGCTGGGGGGTTGACCGGTGTGGCGTGAGAAGGCCGTGCTGAATGCGCTTGGAGAATCGTAGCCCACGTGCCGGGCGACTTGGGCCAGAGTGTGGTTTTGGGCGCGAATCAACTCCTTGGCCAGGGCCATGCGCCAGGAGGAAAGGTATTCCATGGGTGGCATGCCGACTGTGCGGGTGAATCGATCGTAAAACGCGGACCGTGAAAGTGCGGCCTTTCGGGCGAGTTGCGCCATTGTCCAGCCGCGCGCCGGCTCGCTGTGCATTTGACGCATCGCCTGGGCAATGTGGGTGTCGGCCAAGCCGCGGATGAGGCCTGGTGGCGCGTGTTCTGCCGAGATTGAGCGGAGGGATTCAATCAGCAGCAGTTCAATGAGCCGAGTGAGCACCAGTTCCTGTCCGGCGAGTCGTTGCCGGGATTCTTCGGCCACGAGTTGAACCAGGAGTGAGAGCCGGCTGCTGCCGGTGACGTGCACCTGCCCGGGGAGGAGCGACACCAGCAGCGATGCATCGGGGGAATCAAATAGAAAGTACCCGCCCAGCAGGCGCACGTCGGGGGGGCCGCCACGCCGGCCATGTCTGATATCGCCTGGCGTGGCCGGTGCTTTCCTGGCATCGATGTTGACGGGTGTAAAGGGTTCAAAGCCTGAGAGCGTGAAGCCCGGGGTGGCGGGAAGAAATATGAAGTCTCCGGCTTTGAGATTGAGCTGCGCCTGGCCGTCGACGGCCAGAAGGCAGCCGCCTTGGAGGACTGCGCAGAAGCTGGGCTGGCCAAACTCCGAGTAGCGCACGCCCCATGCGCCAGCCCCGGTGATTCCCTTGGAGAACACGGCGCGCGGCTTGAGAAGCCTGATGACATCCGAGAGTGGGTCGCTCATATTTGGACGATCTCAAAAGGAATATGGACTTTTGATTGTAGATCGTCCGAGTCATCGGCGCTACCTTTGAAACATCACTCACCTTTCAAGGAGAATCGTCATGAAAACCGTGCTGATCACCGGCTGCTCTTCCGGCTACGGGCTTGAGACCGCGCGTCATTTCCACGCTATGGGATGGAATGTCATTGCCACGATGCGGACGCCGCGCGCGGATGTTTTACCCAGTGGGGAGCGGCTTCGAATGGTGGCGTTGGATGTCACCAGCGCCAGCAGCATTCAAGCGGCCCTTCAGGCGGCCGGTCCAATCGATGTTCTGGTCAACAACGCCGGCATTGGGCTGTTTGGCGCTTTTGAAGCCACGCCGATGGCAACCGTACGCGAAGTCTTCGAAACCAACACGTTTGGCGTGATGGCCATGACGCAGGCGGTGCTGCCGCAGTTTCGCGCCCGACGCGCCGGTGTGGTGGTGAATGTCACTTCCAGCACGGTCCTGGCGCCGATGCCGTTGGTTGCGGTTTATACCGCAAGCAAGACGGCAATCGAAGGCTTCACCGGGTCGTTGGCATTTGAGCTTGAACCCTTCAATGTGAAAGTAAAACTGGTGGAGCCGGGGTACGCGCCGACCACGCGCTTTGCCAGCAACGGCGGTACGCGCATGCAGGGGCTCATCCCTGAAGCCTACGCTCCGTTTGCGCAGCGCGTTTTCGCCGGGTTCACGCAGGTGTCCCAGGTGACAACCGAGGTGGATGTGGCCCAGGCGGTGTGGCAGGCCGCCAACGATGCTTCCGGGCGGCTGCGATTTCCGGCAGGGGCAGATGCTTTGGCTCTGGCGGAGGCAGGCGGTCAGGGGATGAAGCACATCCCCTGAGCCGGAGCACCCATTCAAATGGACTTTGATGGCTGAGAACACACAGATTGCCGATGGCGAGAAATGGTGGGAGAATAATGACGGTGTCTTCTTGACAATTATTATTAATTACTCTAGGATCCGATCATGCCTGCCAAAACGCGTTCCAAGGCCAAGATCACGTCCCTTATCCTTCGGGATAATGCGCCCTCATTTTTAGGGGTGCGGCGGGCGCTGGTATCGCGGATCGGGACGGAATGGAAGGTGGGGGACCGCTTGCCGGCGATCAGCGAGCTGGCGCGGACGATGGGGGTTGGGCAAAACAACGCGCAGCGGGCGGTGAAGGAATTGGTCAGTGAGGGGATTTTGTTTTCGAGGCGGCGGCTGGGGGTCTTTGTCCGGCAGTTGCCGGGTGATGAGACGAAGCAGGCTCTGGATGCGCGGCGGCCGTTTACGGACAAGACGCTGGGCATGGCGGTGATCAAACAGCCTGCGCCGTTCGTGCAGCGGATGATGGAAGGATTTTCGCAGGCGGTGCGCGATGCGGGGGGCGAGACGAGAGTGGTGGTGGTGGATGAATCCAACCCGATCCTTCCTGAGACGACTGGGCTTTGGGGCATGGCGGTGTTCAACCCCAACAGTTTTGTGGCGGCGCCGCCTGGCAAGCAGAATATTGTGGTGGTGTCGACCGCGGGGCATATCAATCTGGATCTGATCTCGCGGTTTGATTCCGTGAGTGTGGACCAATATCAGGGTGGGGCGCTGGCCGGGCGCGTGCTGCGCGAGGCGGGATGCGCGCGCGTGGCGTTTCTGGGGCACAAGATTTCGCCGCAGGACAAGCGGTATGACCTGACGTCCTCAGCCCGTCTGCACGGGTTCGAATGCGCCTGGGGACGGCTGGTGGAGCCTGCGGACCTGCTATACACGCTGGGGTACAGCGTGCCTTCGGGCGCCAAGGCGTTTTCGGACTACATGGCATTGAACCAGAAGCCCGACGCGATTTTTGCGGCGAGTGATGAGCTGGCCGTGGGTTTTATCGTGGCTGCGGCATCGCATGGCCTTAAGCCAGGGCGCGACTTTCAGATCGTGGGGTTCGACGGGCAGGACAATGACCTGCCGGGCGATCTCTCGGGGATGACGCTGACGACCGTGCGCGTTCCTGCATTGGAGATGGGGCGCCGGGCGGCTCAATTAATGATCAAGCGCGAGGCCGACCCGACACGGCTGGCCCAGCGCGTGCTGCTTTCATGTTCGATATCCACCGTGGGGTGGAACTGACTAAGGCTTGTCCCTGAACTTTGCATTCAAGGAATTCATCGCGGTGATTTTGAAGTATTGAATCCGTTCTTGAGCTTTTGTTTCCATTGTTGACCCGGAGATAGACCATGCGCTTATGTACGTGGGTTGCTGTTGTATTGGCCTTTTTCAATGCAGGCTCGGCGTGGGCCGGGAGCATTGGAGTGGTGGTGGACAGGGAACTGCCGGATGCGCGGCCGGGAGCGCCGGTGAAGTTCGGCGTGCCATTTCCGGAGGGCACGCTCAAGACCGGGGAAGCGGTGCAGGTGGTGGATGAAAAAGGGAACGTGGTGGAGTCGCAGAGCGCAGTGCTGGCGACGTGGGACCCCAAAGGAGAGAAGGGGGTGCGATGGCTGCTGGTGGACTTTCCAGCGGATGCAGACAAGCAGTATCGGGTGGTGTACGGAAAGGACCTGGTGGCCGGGAAGACCGCTGGGGCGGCGATTGCGGCGGTGAACCCGGACAAGAGCATTTCAGTGGAGACGGGGCCGCTTTCGGGTGTGATTTCAGGCAAGACGGGCGATCTGTTTTCCGGGCTTAAGGGCCTGGACAGGCCTGTGGCGCAGCCCAACGGGCCTGGGATTTTTTCCGGGTTTTATGTCGAGCATGAGACCAAGGGGGTGTTTCGCGCAGACCTGGACACCGGGGCGAAAGTGATGTTGGAAGAGACGGGGCCGGTGCGGGCGACAGTGAAGATGGACGGGTGGTACACCAACGAAAAGGGGGAGAAGTTCTGCAGGTACAGCATTCGGGCAAGCTTTTA
Source organism: uncultured Phycisphaeraceae bacterium (assembly GCA_964542875.1). GTDB lineage: Bacteria > Planctomycetota > Phycisphaerae > Phycisphaerales > Phycisphaeraceae > CAZGOM01. The sequence continues at coordinate 40,705 of CAZIWA010000023.1, read as the reverse complement.
CCGGGGAAGAAGCGATGTGAAGCTGGAACACACGTTTATTTTCACGGGGGAGTCGCATCAGGACAAGATCAAGTCGATGGGGCTGAAGATCGCCGAGAAGACCGGGCAGCGGGGGGGGATCTGGGGTGAGGGATATCAGCAGGATGATGTGGTACGGGTGTTCACATCGAATATCAAGGTGGTGCAGGACAGCCCCAACCATGACACGATCGAGCTGCTGGAATACGGCGCCAAGGATGCGCTGCCCGTGCGGCGGGCGGGGCGTTCAGTGGGTGGGCTGTTTTATGGGAATACGACGGTGGCGATCCGGGATGCATGGCAACAGTACCCGTGGGGATTTGAGGTGACTGAAGGATTGATTGATGTGCAGTTGTGGCCGGTGGGAGACCGGCTTCTGGATACGACGTTTGACGGGGTCTGGTGGTACCTGGATGAGGTGCAGAAGAAGTACATGATTTTCACCAAGCCCAACGCCAAGGAAGGCAGGCTGGAGCAGTACCGGGAGAAGATCAACGGCACAGGAACGGCCAAAACGCATGAGGTATGGCTCTGCTTTGCCGCAGACGGAAAAGCTGCGCCGGGGCCGTATGGGGCGCGGCTGCTGCGCGAGGTGGCGTATCCCGTAATCGCGTGTGCGGACCCGGCATGGTCGACCAAGACGCGCGCGCTGGACTACTGCCTGCACACGCCCAAGGATCTGGTGAACTTCGGCGATGAAGAGCGATACCTGGACACTGTGCTGGACATGGTGTGGGCCCGGACCGATGCCCGGCACTGGTACGGGTGGTGGGACTGGGGTTCATACTTCCAACTGCCGGGGACGGACGACCGGTATCCCTTCAAGTACAGCCACGGGGAATCCGAATGGAACCGGAACAAGCCCAAATCCCACTACTCGTGGGGGCAGTTCGCGTGGTCGCAATATTTCCGGACCGGGGAGCGCAAGTGGCTGCGGTATGGGCAGACCTATACGCTCTACAGCGCGGACCGGGCGTTTATCCATCACACGGATAAATCAATGGGGCGCATCGCGGGGTATGAGTATCACTACGACAACAGCGATATCCACTGGGCCGGAGGTTATTCGGGCAAACCAGGCTCCGCGGCGCTGATGAACCCGATGGCCGACAAGGCGGATTACGTGTACGAGTACTGGCTGACGGGGGACCGCAGGGCGATGGATGTGCTGAAGATGTGGGGGGAAGCGCAGAACTTCAACGGCAGCGAGTTCAAATACAAGATCGGGCTGGAAACCGGGGGAGATATCCGCAATGCGGGATACATGCTTCAGCGGACAATGCTGCTGTATGAATCGACGTGGGACGAGAAGTACATCAAGGGTGCGGCGCGGCTGGCGGAGGCCATCGGGGGGATTAAGACCGAAGAAGATTTGATCGCCTCGGAGGGGGACAAGCGTGGGGCCAACGGATGGGACAACTGGCGGTTCCACACCGCATCGGCTTGGGCGCATGAGGGGCTGTGGCTGTACTACCAGATCACCAAGGATGAGCAGATCAAAAACACGCTGCTGGTGTTCGCCAAGCGATCGGTGAACTATGACTCGGGCATCGGCTGGGGGTATGGGACGCCGCGGATTTATGCGTACGCCTACGAACTGACCAAGGATGAGCTTTACCTGGACCTGACGCGGGCGATGCTCGACGACCTAGCAACCAAGTGGGTGGGGCCGTACGCGTGGGTGACAGGGCAAAAGTTCACGACGGTGACCATCGGCCGGTCGCTGGGGATGCTGGCGAACGCGCCTGAATCCTGGAAGGCGAAAAACCTTCCGACCAACGAACGCGGGCGGACACTGCGCTTTCGGTACTACGGGTTTAAAAACAGCGCATCGGTGCCGGCGGCGGTGGCGTGCTTCAACAAGACGCAAGACAAGGCGTGGAGCTTCAGGCTTCTCTACAGCCACGGCGGGAAATGGGCGCTGTATCGGCCTGACGGGAGCGTGGCGTATGAATCGCCCGAGAACGAGTTCCCTTTCAATATGAAGTGGCTTCAAATCCAAGTGCCTGCGGACGGGCAGACGGGGACATACACCCTCAAGTGCATCAAGCCCAGCCAGTGGCTGGTGGACAACAATGATCCGATGTACCAGGGCGAGGCACGGGTGATCATGTCGAGCCTGCCGGTGGCGGTGAGCCTGTACCCCACCGGGCCGGATGCCAAGGACCCGGTGCACCTCTCAACCCCGGTGATGGGACGGTCATTGTTTTTCAAGACGGACGGGCCGGATGCCCAGGTGGGCGTGGTGCCTGCATCAGAGCGTCCTGTATCGCTGTACAGCCAGGGCAAGGAGTTTGCGACGACGCAGGGAAAGCTGAGCGACATCCAAGGGGCGTATCGGCTGCGGCTGCCCGAGGCGCTTAAGGGCAAGATGCTGGAGGCACGACCGGACCGGACCCCTGGCCGGTTTTATCCCGACCCGGTGTCGGGTATGTGGCCGGTGTTGGGGTTCTGGATCACGGAATCTCCCGCGTGGGTGACGGCGAATCCGGAAGAGTACTTCGTGCCGGCGCCCAAGACCGGTAAGTGATTCGAGTTGGAATCCGCAGCAGCAGCTCAACCCCCTTCCCCCTGGGGAGGGGGCGGGAGGAAAGCATGGCCCGCACGATCGGCAATTCGTTTTTTGAGGCGCGTTTTAATGCCGGGACCGGGGCTTTGGCGGGCGTGTTTCCCATCGGGGAAGCCAGCGCGATTGTGATGGCCGCCGCGGTGAGATACCGGGTGGAAGGGGTGGGAACCCAGGTGGACGCCGATGCCGGGGAAGTGGTGTCGGTGAAGGTGGGGCGAGGGCGCGTAGAGAGCGTGCTGGCGACGGAGCATTTGCGGATCAAGCGGGTGTTCACGGTGTCTCAGGGCGTGCCGGTATTGAAAGTGCGATATGAATTTTCGGCGGTGAAGGCGTGCCGGTTGATGGATCCGGGGCTGTTGTTTTTCGCGCTTGCCGAGGACCTCAATGATGTGTCGCGGGATGAGAAGGATCTTTATTTCGATGGGGCGGAACTTGGCGGCGCCCGGGAGCTGCCCTGCTGGCGCGTGCTGTACCGGGCGGGGCATAAGCGGGGGGTGATGGTGGCGACGCGGAGCAAATGGCAGATGAGCCATGTGATGTATGGGACGTCGGGTGCGAGGGGGATTGAAGTGCGGCCACACGTGCGGGCGCAGCAGGAACTGGGGTATCTGAAGCGGGATATCGCGATCGACATGCTGGTGGGGATGACCCGGGTGGTGGAACTGGAGATTGGGCCGTGGTGGGCGCACCGGCACACGGAGATCATCAAAGCGGCCGGGTTGGACAGGGTGAGCCGAATTATGCCAGTGGAACCGGTGGAACATGCGGTAATTCCCAAGTCTGGAAAGGTGCTTTGGGTGGCGGATTGGGTGCCGGCGTCCGCAGTGGCGAATGCATATCACCCGGCCAAATGGCTGGTGACGCCAACGCCGGGGCAGAAGGGGAGAAAATCGCTGGTGGCCAATGCGGACTGCCGGCCCGCAGGGTTTGAGATCCGTCCAAGGGTGAAAGGGCCCTGCCGGGTGTGGGTGGGGGGGAATATCGCGGCGGCGTTCGGGCTCAAATTCAGCGGGGACAAATGCGCCACCTATCGATCCAACGAGAGCCGGACGGTGTTTCATCCCGTGATGAATGATGCAAGGCAGAAAACGGAATTGGATTTTGGGGTGGTGGACCTGACGGGGAAAACAATCCGACTAGCGCCCAACCATAACGGACACTGGCCGGCACGATTGGATTACGTTCGCGTGGAACCGCTGAGGGCTGCGGAAGCGGCGAAATGGAAAGAGAGTCAGGCCAGGGTGTTGAAGTTGCCACTGATGGGGATTCCCGATGTGGGGGACACGTTTTTCTATCAGTTGGACCGGAAGTCATTGGACCCTGAGGTGGTGCGGGCCAGCGTGTGGGCGCATGCCAAGGCCGGGTTTACACGGATGTATTGGCAGATGCATGGGACGTACACCGGGTTTCCCACGAAGATCGGGACGATGACGCCGCTGGTGTGCTGGGCGCATGGGGCGTTTGAGCCGCAGGCCAAGGCGGGGGGACTGTTTTACAGGAAGCATGATCTGCTGAAGCTGGTGCTGGGATATGGGAATGAAATGGGTGTGGAGGTGTGGGGGGCGGCGCGGATGAACGCGTATATGTCGGGGAAGAAGGACGAGTTTTTCAGGAAACATCCGGAGTATGCGGAGATTACGGAAGATGGGACGACTTGCGGCAACAAGATCTGTTACGCGATTCCGGAGGTGAGGGCGTACCACAGGTCGATCCTGGTGGAGGCGGCGGGGTATGGGTTGCCGGGGATCATGTTGGGGTTTTTGCGGCATCCGCCGATGTCTTTGTATCACCCGGTGCTGGTGAGCGGGTATCGCGCGAGATACGGCAAGCTGCCGCCAAGGGAGCCTGGGAGGGTGGATCAGTTTTATCACGCAACGCTTGCGCCGACGGATGAGGAGCATGTGAGGTGGTTTGGGTATCGGGCGGAGTTCATGACGCGCTTTGGCCGGGAGCTGAAACAGGATTTACGCAATGCGGGACTGGGGCACGTGAAGGTGTCGTTGTGGGTGAGGCCCAACCACTGTTTGTTTGACGGGATCGATCTTGATGCGTGGCTCAATGAAGGGCTATGCGATGAAGTGGTGGCGGACATTTTTCCTGAGGATCTGGGAGCGCTGACGGAGCCAACTCAAGGGTGGAAGAAAAAGGTGCAGGCGAAGGTGCCGCTGATCAAGGGGATCGGGGTGGCGCAGAAGCATACGGCGTACGGGGAGAAGAACCTGCGCCGGATCGTAAGGGAAGGGTATCAGGGCGTTTGTTCGTATGAGAGCGAGCTTTTCGTGCAGAGCCCGGGTGACCTGGCGCTGCTGGATTTGATGCGTCAATAACCAAGATGGCAATTAAAACAACGGCGGAGAATGACATGAGAATGCGATATCCGATTGCAATGCTGGTGTGCCTGCTTTTCAGCGGGTTTCTGACAGCGCGAACAGAAGCGGGGGTGGCTACGCGTGAAGAAACCGTGGAGGGCAAGAAGGTGCTGGTCCTGGAGAACGATTTTGCGCGGCTGATGGTACTGCCGGATCCCGGGGGAACGGTGATCGAGTTCGTGGACAAGAAGACGGGGACGGATTTTGTGGCGGGTAAAGACCGCGTGCTGGCGGGCAGGCTGGGTTTTGGGTGGAAAGATTATTACCAGCTTGAAGCGACGGAAGCGATGGGCAAGTGGGTTTTCTCCCTGCCTTATCAGGCGAAATTCAAGGAGGGACCGGGGTATCACGCAATCCATGTGACGACAGATGCCGAGGGACAGAGGTTTGAACGCGAGATGCGTCTTTCGGATACCAGCGCGGAACTGACGACGCTGAGCCGGGTGACGAACATTTCCAGCGAGCCACGGAGGCTGCAGGTCCGCTGGCACACTTACAGCACGCTTGATGACAAGCTGGCGGAACATTCATGCGTGCTTGCACCGGCTGAGAATGGAGAAGCGCGCAAAGCATTCATTGGGTCAGGATGGGATCACCAGTTCATCACGGCGGACCCGTATTGGATGGCGGTGAACTATCAGAACGGGTCAGGAATATGGATGACGTTCAACAAGGAACAGTCCGGGATGCAGATCACCTGGACGGACTATAACGCCGACCGAAAGGGGCCCACGCGCGGGATGTACGTGGCGGAGCCGCATCCGCAGGCGGTGATGGCCAAACCCGGAGAATCGGTGTCGTATGAGAGCACGTTTTATCCGTTTTCTGCGGGGGACAGTTCAAAGACGATTCCGATGGGGATGTTGAAGGACGCGGCGGTGGTGTCCCGGGCGAAGCGGTTTTTGGATGACACATTGCCGAACCTGGCAGTGATCGGGCCGTACACAATGACGCCGGGCGACCCGCCTGCGGGGCAGGGGGGTAAGGCGAACGAAAACCGGTTTAACTTCAGTCATCGGCGGCGGGACCGGTTTGCGGTGCGCCCATGGGGAATCCTGGACGCAATGATGGCGGTGCCAAGCCTGCAGAGCAAGACGATCCGGACGAGATATTACGCGCGTGCATTTGATTCACAGACCAAGCCGGTGAAGGTTTCGTTCAAGCTGAGCATGATCGATCCTGCGGGGAATGTGGCGCGTCAACAGGTGAAGGATTACACGCTGGAGCCCGCGCACCGGGAAGTGGATGTGCAGGATGATGTTTCGATGGCAGGGCTCAAGGATGGGTGGTACACGTTCATGCTGGAAGGGTATGTGGAAGGGGAGAAAGAGCCGATCCATACCTACATCGAGAAGCGCAAGCTGGTGGGAGAAACGCGTCCCGCGGCGGAAGCGAAACTTCTGGCGAGCGAAGAAGGGAAGCTGGTGGTGCCTGCGTTTGTGGACGCGCTTTACCTGAGGCCTTTGCCGGTGCAGGCGATGGGCAAAGTGGAAGTGCCCATCGGCGTTGAAGAAGGAGCGGGGGTGGCGCGTACCGGATGGCCGGTACGGGCGGGGGTGCCGTTTGCCCAGGGAATGGCAAAGAAGGATGCGGCATTCACCCTGGTGTCGCCAGAGGGGAAAAATGTGGCGGTCCAGACGGAGGTGATGGCGACCTGGATGGATGGGAGCGTCAAATGGCTGCTGGTGGATTTTCAGGCTGCGGTGCCTGCCAAGTCATATGTGTTTTATACGTTGAAAACCACGGACCACAAGGACGCACAAGAAGAGGCGCTGGCGTATACGGGCAAGAATGGTCCGGCGATCCGTGGGCTGGAGATGGGCTTTGGGGCGGGAAAGATCCTTGGGATTTTTGAATCTGAGGACCTGTGGTGGCGGGACGACCTGGGGCAGAGATTCACATTCAGCCTGACCGGGCAAGGGGCCGGGATGGTGATCGAAGAAAACGGCCCAGAGCGAGCGGTGATCAAAGCAACGGGGTGGTATCTCAACGACAAGGGCCAGCATGCATGCATGGGGGAATTGAGGCTGGAGGCATATAAGGGATGCAGGTTCGTGCGGCTGTACCACACAGTGACATTCACGGGCGATCCGTGGCGGCAGAAACTGGCGTCCTACGGCGTGCGATTCGGTATCGGAACCATGGGCGTGGCATCCGGAACGGTGAGCCTGGACGGCAAGGAAGCCATGGGCGGATCGATCAGCATTTACCAGCGGAGTCCGGATGGGTATTTGAGCCAGGTCGGCGGCGATTCAAAACAGGGTTTCCGCAGCAACGGCGCCGTTGTGCTGGCACGGCGGCAGGGCGCGCCCGTGGGCATCCAACATGTGAATTTCTGGCAGATGGCGCCCAAGAAGCTGGATCTGGATGTGAAGGCGGGAACGCTCACGTACAGCTATTGGCCCAGCGAAGCCGGGGCGATGAGTTTTCTGCCGCGCGAGGATGGGTGGATTCCCAGCAGTTCAGATTCGCGTGCAGTGGCGGTGGGATTGGGAAGAACGCATGAATATGTGATCGACCTGGATTGCCGGCTAAAGCCGGGACAATTCGACGGGATGTACAACGAGCCGGTAACGGCGATCGTCCCGCCCAGGTACCTGGCGCAGACGAAGGCGATGATGCATCTTTCCCCGTTTGACCCCAAGCGGCACATGGGTCTGGAAAAGCTGGCGTCGGATGTGATGGATTTCTACATTCACCAGCAGGAGCTTTTCGGGTGGTATGGGGAATGGGTGCACGGCGGGGTGCCGAACTTCTGGTATCCCTCGGAATACCGGTGGTGGGATTTTGGGCGTTACGCGTGGATCCTCAATGAGCAGGACATCGTGGAGACGCCGTGGCTTTGCTACATGCGCTCGGGAGACAGAAAGTATCTGAAATTCGCAGAGGCGAACACGCGTCATCTGATGGAGGTGGGAACGATCCGGTGGAACCCGGTTTGGCCCGCATCCGTAGGGCTCAGCAGGCGGCACCACGAGTGCATCTGGCTCAGCGAGGGAGACACCGGGCATTCGATGCTTGATCCATTCCTGGACTGTTATTACGCCACCGGCTACCGTCCCGCGAGGGACGCGGCAGAGCGCATGGCCAATGCGATGTCGCAGGTGAGCAGCGGGACGTGGCGGTATATCTCCAATCCCATTGCAGGGCTGTCACGGATGTATCTGGATACGCAGAAGCCGTATTACAAGGAGCAGGCGGACCGGATCTGGAACACGTTGTGCAAGCCGGATCAAAACCAGTGGTGGAGGATGGATCATGCGGACCGGATGGTGATGTGGTATTCGCAGATCAATCCCGAATGCCTTGAATTGTGCAAGGGCTGGGCGTTTAAGCCCCTGGGCAGCGACCACATGAAAGGGCCGGATCTGCTGACGCTGATTTACATGCAAACAGGAGACAAGCGATATGCGGAGCTGGCACTGAAGTACGTGCCGGAGCAGAGGCCGATGACGATTACGCAAGGCGTGCTGGCGAACTTGAGAGCATGTCTGTATGCGGGCGAAGCGATTGCGGCAGAAGGGGTAAAAAAGACCAGCGGCGGGAAAGTGGAAGTGCCGGTGGGGGATTGAGGTGTTTTGTTTGATCGGTAAATGAGAAGGGGCGGCCGATGGGCCGCCCCTTTTTCATGTGTGAGCGCGGAGTGCGGATCAATCCTGGCAGAGGAACATTTCGTTCCTGCAGGGGAAGCCGACGAGGCGGCGGTAGAAATTGGTTTTGCCGTCGGAGCCGACGGGGGATTCCTCACAGAGAGCGGCTTCGGCGTAGTCCCACGTGTTGTAGACGATGAAAGCCATGTCGAATCGGGTGATCAGCAGACTGCCGGGTTCCTGAGCACGCACCGGCATGAGGATGGGGCCGGCGTCGACCTGCCAGCTTTCCTGGTCGTGGCGGACATTGCCGGTGTTGACGGGGTAGTCGAAGGTGAGAACGGTTTTGCCGTCGGTGTCGGTGCAGGTGGTGCGGCCATTGATGGGATGGTTGTTTAAGAGCGCATCCCGGAACGCGGCATACGTGGTGATGGGAGTGACGCGCTTGAAGCGGGAGATGTGGGCATCGGTTTCCAAAAGCGTGGCGCCTCGCCCGTCGTGTGTGGGGAGGGTTTCGCCGATTTGCTGAGTGCGGCGGACATCGCTTTTTGCGTCTGCATGCCGACGGAGAAACATGAACTCGGTTTGAGGAAGCTGGACGATGTTGAACTCAGCGACAGGCTCCTGAATATGGCCCTTGGGGAGATACATGTTCTCCGCAATGCAGGCGACGCTGAGGTGATAGGTCAGGGATGCCTGGCCCGGGGATGCGATGGTGCAACTGGCGGCGAGATTAAGCCGCGGGGTGTGATTGACGCGGTTGGTGCGGAAACGCAGGAACGAACGGCCGAAGTCTGTGTCGTTGATGGACGAAAGGGTTTGGAGTTTCGGGGTCCGGGTTTCGGGCGTGGAGGAAGCAGGAGATTGTGGCATGATTGGGATTTTCGTTTGGGTGGGATTAGTCAAGGACGTGGATGGTGAAAGACTGCTGGGCGGTTTCGCCGGTGTGGTCGAACGCTTCAAGGGTGACGGGGTAGGCACCGGGTGTTTGCGGTGTGCCCTGGATGACGCCGCGTGTGGGATCAGTGATGGCAAGCCAGGCAGGTGCTTGGGTGAGGCGATATTGGACCGGTGCGCCGGAGGCGTTGAAGCAGGCGTGAGGACGGTAGGCGTACTGGGTGCCGGCGTATTCCTCGACGCTTGGGCTGGTGAGGAAAGTGAGGCCGGAGATGTGCAGCGACCAGGCGTCGTTGACCAGTGGCCAGGCATTGCCGGCGACGATCCAAAGCCTGTCATTAAAGACATAGGGAGAGATTTCATGACGGGCGGACCAGGCTGGGGGCGTGTCGAACTGGCACCAGGTGACACCGTCGGGGGAATGCCAGACGTCTGCGAGGTTTTCAAATTTCGGTTCGGAGCGGAAGCCTCCAAAGAGCCATAGTTGACCTTTGTATGCGGCGGTGGACGCCCAGAAGCGGGCGGGCCAGGGGGCAAGGTCGGTCGCCTGTTTCCAGTGGATGCCGTCGGGGGACGACCAGACGTCGCGATAGGCTTTGAAGGGATGGTAATTCTGGATACCGCCGCCAACGACCCAGAGGCGGCCATTTAAGGCGACGACGTTGTCATGGAGTTGCCGGGGGGACCATGGAGCTGCAGAGGTTTCCTGACGCCAATGGATGCCGTCGGCGGAAGACCAGACGTCATTCAGGCGTTTGCCGGTTTCGCCGCTGACGCCGCCCATGATCCATACGCGGTCGTTGAAAACGACGGATCCCGCGGCGCGGCGCGGCGCCCAGGGCATGGGAGCCTGGATGGTTTCCCAGGTGATGCCGTCTTTGGAGCGCATGTAAGTATTGGAATTGGTGGTGAGCCACATATGGCCGGCCAGGACGAAGCGGATGGGAACGTTGACGCCCGCGGGGTCTGGGATGTCGGGCATCTGTTCCCAGGATTGGCCGTCTTTGGAGCGCCAGACATCGCTGATGACTTTGGGCGTGTAGCCGCCAAAGATCCACATGTGGTTGTCGAAGACGAGTTCGCCTGCCGAATCCCGGGCAAGGAAGGGGGCGGAGTCTGCAACTTTTTGCCAGGCTGGGGTGGGGAGGTCTTTGCGGATAAAGAGGGTGTATCGGCGCGATGCTGAACCGTCGGGCGAGGTGACGTCAATGGTGGCGGTTGAGCGTCCATGTGAGACGGGAATGGGAGCGCTGGGGTGGCCTGAGGGGGTGGGGATACCGTCGATGGAGAGTGCGCCGCCGCCGGAATCGATGGTGAGCCGGACGGTGTTAACGTTGGCATCTACAAAGAGGACGTAAGACTTGAATTTGTGAAAGAAGGGAGGAGAGATGTGCCCGTGATCCGAAGCCAGGGCGGTCATGGCGGCGATGGACGGTTGGGCGATGGCTTGCTGCGTCATGGTTCAATATCCCTTGATGAATTCTTCTTTTGGGTCCCAGATGACCGTGCCCATGTGGTAGCGGCTGTGCGCGGGGGTACGGCAGGCGTAATAGGCCGTGAGGACCTTGTTATCGGGAAGGAGGAGACTGGAGGGATAGCCGGCATCGTAGTTATCGATTTCGGAGAGGGTGAGCATGTGGTGCGGACGCTTCCAGGTGAGGCCTTTGTCCGTGCTGATGCGGCAGGCAAGGCCTAATGCCCCGGGGTGGCGTACGCCGTAAGTCATGAGCAGGCTGCCGCCGGGAAGCGTCAGGATGTGGGCATTGTGTTCATAGGAGCCGGTGACGGGGCCGGAGAGTTTCCAAGTGTCGCCGGCATCATGGGAGACATAAAGGTGGACGGTCTGGTCGGTGTAGGTGCGGGCGGCGGCAAGGTAATGTTTTTCATCGACCTGGAAGAGGAAGGTTTCGTTGTAGTTGTCAGGGGCGATGGTGGTGTGGAAAGCCCAGGATGCGCCGTCATCGCGGCTGATGTAGAGCTGCGCGCTGCCGACATTTTTGAGGGATGAGCCCTTTGGCGGACAGTTGTAGGCGCTGAGCAAGAGGGTGCCATCATGGCGGCGGACGATGGGGCCAAAGGGGACGATGACCCAGCCGTTCTCCTGGAAGGGGATGGCGCCTGTCTGACGCCAGGTGAGGCCGCCGTCAGAGGAGCGGGCGACGGCCAGGGGGAGGCTGTTGACGTCGGAAAAGTCGGGGTTCTTCTGGCCGCGCGGGGGGCGGTTATCGTGGCCGCCGACAATGACAACCAGGTCGTTGTTGCCGGCGAGGCCGGCGGCGTGGTTCATGCGGTTGGTGCCGGGGTCGCAGGGGACAGGGACGCCGGCGATGGACCAGGTTCTACCCTCGTCGCGGCTGACCCAGCATTGGACTTCACCCTCGGAAGCGCCGTGGCTGGGCTGGTTGAAGTTGATGGCGGTGATGGAACCATCAGGCATGCGGGTGAGGATGGGCCAGGCGCAGATGTTGTCGATGGCGATGTAGCGTTCGAGGATGTGCATTTGGGGGGCTGGGGTCTAGGGTCTGGGGTCTAGGGGAAGAAAACGAGGAAGGGGTGAGTCGTTGTAATAGGGCATGTGCGGGCGGTGCTCACCTCGGCCTTCTCCCAAGGGGAGAGGGTTAGATGGCGTCGATTTCTTTGGAAGGCAGATGCCAGTTGCGGGGGGTTTGGGGAGCGGTGTCGGATTGGTAATGCCGGCGCTGGTAAAGGGGGCCGTAACGGCCCTGGGGGGAGATGGCGAGGGCGGTGTCTCCCTTGAAAGCGACTTGATAGGTGTCCGGTCCGAGGATGTAGGTGCGGGAGGATTCGGGGAGGTCGTATGTGAGGGAAGCGGTGTCGCCGGGTTTTAGTGCGGGGAAGGAGGCGTATTGATTGTCGATGGTGAGGGGGACCGGCTTGTTGTTGACGAGTGCCTGGATGGAGTTTTTAGGCGCCCACTCGGGGATGCGGACAGCCAGATCGCGCGGCTGCTTCATGCGGACATCGATGCGGCCGGTGTAGGGGATGTGGCTGATGATGTCGGCCCAGGGTGTGGGGCGGCTGAAGGCCATGTGAACGCGGGCGCGAGAGCCGTCGTCATCCGCCGTGTGGTGCCACACGTCATAGAGCGCGCGGGTGCCGGCGCCGTTGCAGCACTGCATGATCTTGACGCGGACGTTTTGCCAGATGGGGTCTGCCGGGATGCCAAAGAGATCGTTGGGAGCGCTGAAGCCGGCGAAAGAGCCGATGGAACGCTTGACCATGTCATGGCTGTTGGTTCGGCGGGCAGGGGCGGTGACGGGGTTGATCTCTTTGGGTACGCGGGGGATGCGGGCCATCCAGGAGTCGTCGATGATCTGGGACTCCACGAGGTGATTGCGCGCGTAACGCTCGGCCTCGCCTAAGTATCTCGGATCGACATGGAGACCCAGGAGGATGGCGGATTCCAGCATGTCGGTGATGCAGCAGGTTTCACAGCACTGATGGATGCAGAGGTCTTCGGGATACCAGCCAAAGTCCGTGCCCCAGCGCCGGGCCTGGTCGTAGGCTTGGCGGCCCCAGGCGATGTATTGGGGTTTGGAAGCGTATAAACCGTAGAGGATGGAGGCGGTGATGACTTCCGATTTGCTGTGGAAGTGGTTCCAATGGCCGTTGGTTTTGTAGAAGCGGCCGTCGAGCTCGTAGCCTTCGGCGCGCTGGATGATGAAGCGGAGGAGGCCGCCGGCAAGCTCAAGGGCCTGGGTGTCTCCGGTGGCTTTGTGGAAGCGCAGGAGCGCATGGATGATGGGGCCGTTCTTGAGTTCAGAGGTGCCGTTGGAGCGCGATTCATCGTCGGTTCGCCAGCCGGTGTCCTGAGGGTAAACCAACTCGGGGAAGTAGCGGTAATCGTCTTTGGCGAGGGCGATCTGGTCGAGGCCGGCGACCATGGCTTTGGCGCTTTTTAAAAAGCGTTCTTCGCCGGTGAACTGATAAAGCGTGGTGAGGCCCAGGAGTGCGCCGCGGGCGGACCAGGCGATTTCAGCAACCTTGCCCATGGGCTTGGGGTCATCGACGAAACGCCAGAGGCCGGTGCTGGCGGGCCCGGGGATGTTCCAGGATTCCTGAGGCCACCAGAAGAGGCCTTTATCGCCCTGCCAGGTGAGGAGGAGGTCGGCGAGCTGGTGCGCGGCCGTGAGGGCCTGCTGTGAGCCGGACATGATGTGGGCCAGCAGCAGGGCATCAATGTGGCGGCCGGTGCCGTCGCCGTAGTCCCACGGGGCGTGATAGCCGGTGGGGGGTTCCTCATAGAGGCGGATGTAGAAGTAGAGCTGGCCGGAGAGGGCTTCATCACGCAGGTGGACCAGGGCATTGACGGCGAGGTCTGCGCGGGCGGCAAGATCGAGGGTGTCGGGGAGGTTGCGGGTTTCGGGTGAAGAAGGGCCTGAGGTTGTGGTGGTTGTCATGGGTCTAGGGTTTAAGATCCAGGGTTTAAGGTCTGGGATGAAAAAAAGGAGGGGTGGTACCGCAACCCTCTCCCAAAGGGGGAGGGGGCGGGGTCAGAAGGCGTCGAAGGTTTGGTCGCGCAGGGGGCCAAGGAGCTGGCCGAAGCCGCCGAAGAGGACGACGCCCTGGGGGCTGCTGTAGGGATCGAACTGGTTGTATTTGCGGGTTTCGGCGTGACCGTCGAGGAAGGAGAAGTTGGTGAACCACTGATTGTGGCGGTAGGAGTAGGGAGCGAGGTTGAAGTAGTAGAGCTCGGAAGCGTTTAAGCCGGGGTTCCAGCGGTTGTTGCGGATGGTGACGTTGTTGTTGAGCCGGTAGGAGCCGACGGATTCGATGTAGCCTTCGGGGGTGCCGGAGACGGCTTCGATGGAGATGTCGCAGAAAGCCATGGTGATGCTGGGACGGCTGACTTGATCCAGCCTCAGGGGGGTGTAGCCGTTGGCATAGGTGACGCCGCCGTCGGTGGAGACGCCGCAGACTTCGTCGGCCATTCGATAGTGCGCATAGCTTTCACGGGGGAAGCTGTTTTGCCCCCAGGGCATGTTGACGATTTCGGGGCACAGGCGCGGCGCGGCCTGGTTTCGGGAAGTGGGTTTGTAGTTGCCTGCGCGTCCGCCTCCGACGGTGTAGTCGGTGATGGGAGCGAGGTATTGGCCTTCGACAAAACGAGTGGCCCAGGTCTTGGGGACGGTGACGCCGGCCGGATCGTAGCGGAACCAAGTCATGGGGAGGCCGAATTTCTGGTCGTTGAGGTAGATGTGGAGGGTCTGGGTAAGCCCGCGTTCAGAGCTGAGGCAGGCGAGGGTGCGTGCCTGGGTGCGTGCCTGTGAGAGCGAGGGGACCAGCATGGAGACAAGCACGCCAACGATGGTGATCACCACGAGAAGCTCGATGAGGGTGAAGGCGCCTTTGACGAGTGAGTTGTGTTTTGTGCGCATGGCGTTGTCCTGCTGCTCGGTCGGGGAGCGGATGGAATGAGAGGATTGCGCCGTCACAAACGCGGCCACATTTTTACATGACCGATTCAGGCGTGGCTTTCCAAAGCCGTGTGCGGATGTTAAAGTAATAATTAATAATTGTCAATATTTTTTAGTATGGTTGTTCACCTTCTGGGTCCGAATGTCCGTAAAACAAGCGGTGCAGTGCGCAAAAAAGGAGTAAAAATGAAATTGTTCATCACAGGAGCATGTGGAAGGCTGGGCCAGGCCGTGGCCGCCGAGGCGCAGAGACGGGGGATGGGGCTGGTGGGGATCGATGTGCGGGAGTGGCCGGCAGGCGTGGAAAAGCCTTCGTGCCTGGAACTGCACGAAGGGGTGATGGACGACGAGGCGCTGATCGATCGGCTGCTGCCGGGGTGCGATGGGGTCATCAACGCAGCGGGCTTGCATGGGGGAGACCTTGAGCGGGCGACATTGGAGGAATTCATCGCGGCGAATGTTGGGGGCGTGGCGAGGCTGCTGGAGCGCGCCGTGAAGCATGGGGTGAAGGGGGTGGCGCTGTCATCGACGATGGAGGTGCTGATCGGGCATTCGGGCAAGGAAGGGGGGCTGACCGTGCTGGATGAAGAAAGCCCTGTGCAGTGCGATTCGGCATACTCAACGAGCAAGCACCTGATGGAGGAGCTGGGGCGAGGTTTTGCACGTGAGCACGGCTTGTCGGTTGCGAGCCTTCGGTACATGGCGTTTGGGTACAAGTCCGAGGGCGCGGGAGGGCCGCGGCTGCTTTCGCGGTTGCTTCCTGCGCGCGATGCGGCTTCGGCCGCAGTGCTGGCGGCGACGACGCCGGGCCTCAAGGGTGAAGTGTTCAACATCGGGCCGGAAACACCGATTCGCACGGGGGACGTGCCGGAGGTGCTGGCGGACCCCGCGAGCGTGATTGAGCGATATTTTCCGGGCGCGAGCCGGGTGCTGAACTCCAGGGGGATTCAGGTGCAACCGGGCGATTTGCTGCCGGCGACAAGCACGCAGAGGGCTTGGGAAAAACTGGGATGGCGGGCGTCGTGGACGTTTGGCGACTGGCTGGAGAAATGCCGGCAGGAAGAGGCCAAAGCAGTGCAGGGGAGCGAGCCATGAGCAAGGTGTACGCGCGCGATGTCGTGGAGTATGTGTTTGAAGTGGCGCCCAACCCGGCATGGGGAATTGAAAACATTTATGAGGCGGCGGGGCCTGATCGGGTGGTGACGGGGATTGGGGTGGCGTGGTGGATTACGTCCGGCATGCTTGGGGAGTTTCCCGGGCAGGGGCTGAACATGGGGATCACCCACGAAAAGATCACGTATCCGGTGCCGGAGAACTACAAGTGGGGGATGGCAACGGCGACCGATGAGGTGCCGGCGAATATACGGATCGCGGGTTTATGCAGGGATCTGGGCATCACGGTGCACCGGTTTCATTCGAATATCGATATGGCGCCCTGGGGCATGCCGCGCGCGGTGGTGCGTCAACTCGGGTGGGACGCGTGCAGGCAGGATTGGAGCCGCGGGGTGCCGGTGATCACGGTGCCGGAGACGACGCTGGGGGAACTGGCGGCACACATCAAGGCGGCGCTGGGAGTGCCGTTTGTGCGCTTTGATGGAGATCTTTCACGGAAGGTTTCACGGGTGGCACTGGCCTGGGGCGGGCTGTGCCAGCACTGGGCGGGAGCATCGTGCGCATTGCCGCTGGGGTACGACGTGCTGATCGGGGGAGACATCATCGATGGGGTGGTGCGCTTTGCCCGGGAGCATGGGTTTGCGGTGCTGGATGCGATGCATCACGCGACGGAGTGGGAAGCCATGCGGGAACTGGGGAGGAAGATGCAGCACCGGTTCAGGTCAGTCCGGGTCGTGGAGTTTGAGAATGATTCACCCTGGGCAGGTGTGGTTTAGGCGGCGGGTAAGGAATGCAGAGCGGGTGAGAAATGGAGACATGTATGAAAGCGGCAAATTGGTTGGCTTTGGCAGTGGTGACGGTTGGCGTGTTTGGCACTCAGGCCAAGGCACAGGAGATGATTGACGATCCGGGGTTCAGCACAGCGGCGGAACCGGCAAAGCTGACGGGGTGGCGCATCGACCCGGCAGTGGGGGGAAACGCTGTGGTGCGAGTGGAAGGTGAATCCCGGGTTCTGACGTTGACCGGCGAACGGGTGGTGGGCTCTGATGGCAGGCAGGAACACACGGGACGTTTGATGCAGATCAGCCGGAAGCCGGCCTTGCCGGGACGCAGGTATGCGATCAGCGCGGAGATTCGCGGGGAAGGGCAACTGGTGCTGGGGGCAATCGGTTTCGCCGACCGGTACAGCCCGGTGCGGGTGGGAATGCAGAGCAAGGCGTTTGAATTGACGCCGGAGTGGCGGAAGGTGAGCGCGACATTTTCGCCAGAAGACGGCGCGATGTGCGTGTCGGCGTTTGCGCAGGCGTATGGATGGCTGCAATTTGCCAGTGTGCGCAATGTGTCGATGACGCCGGTGGTGGAAGCAGGGGAGATCGCGCTGGAGGCAAAAGACTTCGTGTTCACGCGCAAGGAGGGGGCGACACTGGCGCTTAAGGCCGGGCATGCGGTGAAGCTGCTGGTTTATGGACCAGGAGGGGTTCCGGCGGGGCCGGGCGGGCCGTATGGGGGATCCGACGCATGGATCGATCATTTTTGCAGCGTGCAGGAAGTGCCGATGGGGGCAGGCGGCGCAGCAGAGGTGAAAGTGAAGTTTGCTGAGGGAGCGCGTGAGGGTTTTTATCGCGCGGTGGCTGTGGATGTGAGTACGGGGCAAGCGGCGACAGCATTTTTCTGCATCTACCCGGAAACGACAGTGAAGGAATTGCGTGGGCTGGCGGATGAGATCTGGCTGCCGGAGGGGACACGGATTGTGTTTCTGGGGGATTCGCTGACGGACTTTTATCGCGGCCGTAACTATGTGGATCTGGTGACCCGGGCGCTGGCCCGGAGAAATGCCCAGACGGCGACAGTGATCAATGCCGGGAAGGCGGCCAACACCATCGAGCACATTGAGGCCCGGCTGACCAGGGATGTGGTGGAGCAGAAGCCGACGCACGTGTTTTTGTTTGAAGGGGCCAATGATTCCAAGCGGCACTACGAGCCGACGACGGGCCTGGGGACAAAATGGGCGTACCCGTACGAGGAATACCCCAAAACCTATCGGGCCGTGGTGGAGAGGATTCAAAAAGAGTGCGGCTGCAAGCCGGTTCTGATGACGACCGCGCCGGGGGACCAGAGAATCCTGGAGCCGTTCCGGAAGCGGGCTGAGACCTATGGACAGGCGATCAACTATTACTGCCTGCCGGAATCGGTGGCGCAGGCGGTGAAGACGCAGAGGAAGATCGCACAGAGCCTGGGGCTGCCTGTGATCGATGTGAATGCGCACTTTTTGGCGTGGATGGACACCAATGGCGCTCAATATCTGCACGTGGATGACGGGGTGCACATCAGCGAGGAGGGCAACCTTCAGGTGGCTTTGCTGGTGCTGCGGTACCTGGCCCAAACCCATGGGAAGCCTCAGGGCAAGGATTAACGTATGAGCATCAGGATTCGGAGTGTGACGCTGTACACGGTGCGGATTCCCATCGCACGTGAAGCGGTGAATTGTCCGGAGTTTGCAAGCGAGACACTGCAGCGCGGGCCGACGGGGTTGCTGGATGGACCATGGTTTGGGGATGCGCCGCTGTTGGTGACCTGCGTGGAAGGGGGCGGGGTATGCGGGTGGGCGGATCTTTCGCGCGGAGGAGATGCGGGATATGCGGCGGGGCCGGCGGGAAAGCTGATCGGCCTGGGTGTGGAGGAGATTAAAGCCACGGTGGACCCGATTCGTGATGCCAAAGTGGTGCGGGGATTGCACACGGCGGCGCTGGATTGGGCGGCAAGGGTGAGGGACGTGCCGCTTTACCGGATGTTCGGAGAGCGCTTGCGCGAGGGCGTGAAAGTGGCGCTGTGGTCCGGGCATCGGACTCCGGCGCGCGCGGCGGCGCTGGCGGTGGAGGCGCAGGGCAAAGGGATGAATTGCTTAAAACTCAAGAGCAGCCTGTGGGCGGATGATGAAGGGATCGCCAAAGCGGTGAAGGAAGCAGCGGGGGAAGGATTTGAAGTGGTGATCGATCCCAATGGCCGGTGGGAGACATTGGAAAATACAATGACCCGGGCCCGGGCGATTGCGCGGGCCAACCGCCATGTGTGGCTGGAAGACCCGGTGTACGCCAAGGATCTGGTGATGGCAGAAGTGGCCCGGGAGACGGGCATTGGGATGATTCGGACAGCGGTGGGGCGTGCGGGGGTGATCAGGGCATTGGCGTCGACGGCGAAGGCATTCAACCTCGTCGGGGCGTGGCCGGACATGTTGGAGGCATCAGAAGAGGTGGGGGCCCGGGATTTGGATTTTTGGGGTGGGTCGGCGGTGGATACCGGGCTTTTTGACCTGGCCAATGTGCACTTTGGCGTGACTCAACCGGCGTACACCCTGGCGACCGAATTGGCTGGATCGCAGGTGCGGGAGCACAGCCTGCTGATGCAGCCGATCAAGGTTTTTAATGGGGTGGCGTGTCCTGGCGATGGTCCGGGATTGGGGGTCGAAACAGATAGGGATGCCCTGGAGCGGTACCGGGCGGCGGACCCGGTGCGGGTTTCTTAAGGGTTGGGCGTCAGACAATTTTCAACAGTGAGGAATAGCGATGCAGATGACGATTGAAATGGTTCCTGAAGGGCTTGAAAAGTATGTGGGGCTGCGGTTTGAAATCAAAGATCAAGCCCAGCGAGCCGAGCACATGGCGTTCACCTTCGCCAACGAATGCCTTTCAGGGTCCGACACGCCGTTTGGGCGCATGAGCCGCAATGGGGTGCTGCTTTGCGATGAGACGCGAGCGTTTTTGTATGAGGGAGACTTCGGGAAGATCACAGAGCCGTACCGGAAGGGAATGCACGGGGTGCTGGAGGGGTACATCGAATCGGTGGTGAGGCCGGGGATGACCGATGGAGAGAAGGTGATTGCGCTGTCGCAATCGATGCATTTCGACCTGGTGAAGCGGTACCCGAAGGTGCCGGTGTTTTTATATGGGGAGTCGGATCAGGAGACGCTGCTTAAGGGGGGTGGGCATTGTTCCTGCCGCGCACGGCTGCTGAGCGCGATGTGCCAGATGATCGGCATTCAGGCGCGGCCGGTGATGCAGTGGACGTGGCGGGACCGGACGGGGCCTAACCCCGAGCAGCTCATGGGGGGGCACACGGTGGCGGAGGTGCTGATCGATGGGCATTGGGGTTTTTTTGATCCTCAGCACCATCTGTATTGCACGGATGGAAAGCGGTTTTACAGCGTGGATGAGATACGGCGCAACCCGGCGTGTTTTACGCGAATGCCTGAGAACGTGGTGAAGGCGATGGAGCCGGTGGGGTATGGCGAGGCGCAGGGAGGGGAGGATGTGTTTGCGTATTACTGGCGAAAGAATTTCGACCCCAGGTGCCCGACACAGATATCCCGGCATGATGTGAATGCGCCTTATGCGGGAGGTTGGTTCTGGGCGACGCCGGAGGTGCGGGAGATGCAACGCCGGGATACCGCGAGGCATCTGGCAGTGCTGCGCGGCCTGGCAGAGAAAGAGGCGATCACCGATGCGGTGTACCAGATGGGGGTGGAAGGGTTCCGGGAGGCATTCGGGGTGGTTGGCGGGGAGCTTAAAAGCAGGGCCAAAGGGGATTTTACGGGGCGGAAAAAGGGTGTTTAAGTGAGTTGATTGTGTCGTGCTCATCAATAGAAAAGGCAGCAAATGCATATACCTCAGGGGTTCTGGAAAGATGGAATGGGCGATATTGATGTGATTGCCCATGATGGGGTTTTTCACGCGTTTTATCTGGCGATACCCAGCCATGACCGGGTGGGGCATCTGACATCACGCGATGGGCTTAACTGGAAAGAGGAGCCGGCGGCGCTGCATACGGGAGCGCCGGGGGCCTTTGATGATGACCAGATATGGACGATGGGGGTGTTTGAGCATGAAGGCCGGTTCTTCATGCTTTACACGGGGCTGGCGATGAAGGAACGAGGCAAGGCCCAGCGTGTGGGGCTGGCCACCTCGGATGATTTGTTCACTTGGACGCGGCATGGCACAGGGCCGGTGGCCGAGGCGGATGGGCGGTGGTACCACGCAACGACGGGGAGCAAGAGCCGGATCGACTGGCGCGATCCCTGGGTGTACTCCGAGGATGGGGTACTGCATGGACTGGTGACGGCGCGGACCAACCAGGGGCCGGAGAACAGACGTGGGTGCGTGGGGTATATGGTGTCTACCGATGGGTACAAGTGGGAGGTGAAGCCGCCTCTGACGGTGCCGGGGGCGCTGTACGATTTTGAGACGCTGGCGATCGCCAAAGTGAGGGGGCGGTATTACCTTACGGGAATCGCAGGCAAGGACAACGCCGGGGCCCCGGTGAGCATTTACCGGGTGGCAGACCGGGTGACGGGGCCGTACCGGCGCATGGGCCACGGTGAGCTATTACCAGTGAACAACCAGGTGTTTAAGCCGGTGGCGGTTGGCGGAAGGACGCTCTATTTCTCCCATATGCGGGGGGTGGCGGACTGGGAAGGCGGCGGAGGACGGAATGTCACAGCACTGGCCCCGGCGAAAGTAGCTGATACGGACCCGGATGGGGCGTTGTTCCTGCGAACGTTTGATGGGTGGAGCGCGGTGGCCGATGGGACGCCGGAAACGTTTGAAGGAGCAGGCGTGGGGAGCCTGGGCAGTGGGGCCGAGGGAACATGGAGCGCTGGAGAGGCCGGCCTGCGAGGGCGCGCGCCCGTAGGGGTGGGGGCTTTTCTACTGGATCGGGAGCAGGGGAGCCTGTTGCTGAAAGCAAGGATCAGGCGATTGGATGCGCCTGAGTTTGGGGTGATATTGCGGGCTCGGGGGAGCGATGATGCGACGTATGTTTCGTTGACGCCGTCGCTGGGGCGGGTGCAGTTGTATGTGTTGCAGCCATTTCACAAGACGCCTTGCGCGGGTGTGACGTACCGGTGGCGGGGGAGGCGGGTGGTGCAGGAATGGAGCAGCGACCGGCCGTGGGGGGAAACGGTGGAGGTTCATGTGGCGGCGTACGGGCCGTATGTGGAAGTGAGCGTGGATGGGAGGGTGCTGATCAGCGCGATTACGATGGTCCGGCCGGAGGGACAGGTGGGATTTTTTGTGGAAGATGGGGAGATTGAGGTGGAGCGGCTGGAAATTTTGCCGTTGCGCGCTCCGAGCTGCCTTGATGGTTGTGCGTGAGAGTGATGATTGCGCGCAGGAGGAGAGAGTCATGATCGATCTGACACAATCGGCTGGTGCTTCGCCGCTATTGCATACCGTGCCACGCGACCCGGGCGGGCCTGGGGCGGCGTGGATGAAGGACGCAGAGGTGGCGATCCAGGCGCCGCTGGACAGTGCGGCGGCGACGCTTCCGGCGCCGGAGACGCGCTGGCCGAGGGAGGGGATACGAAGAGGAGTTTGCGGTGTGGTGAGTCCGCGGGTGATCCGGCTGCCTTCGGGCGGGTATCGGCTTTATTACACGCAGATTCTGCCGCGCAAGGGATTCCCGGCGGGGGCCAATGACTACGACAACGCGTCAACGCGTATTTTGAGCGCGGTGTCGGCCGATGGGGTGACGTGGGCGCCTGAACCGGGTGTGCGGCTATCGCCTCAGCAGGGTGGAGCGGGGGAGTTTCGGGTGGCTTCGTCTGAGGTGGTGCCTGTCGGTGACGGCAAGCGAATGCGCATGTATTACGAATGCTGCCCTGGCACGCAGGCGCAGCAGAACTCGATCCGCAGCGCGCTTTCCGATGATGGCGGGATGACGTGGACCCCTGAGCCGGGAGTGCGGATCGCCGATGGGAGCAACTACATGGCGCCGCGGGTGGTTTTTCTTGAGGGGGGAGGGTGCCGGTTGTATTGCTGCCGGCGTGGCGATGGGATCGTGAGTGCGATTTCCCACGATGGGCTGAACTTCCAGATGGAGCCGGGCGTGCGCATCGCGCAAGATGGGAAGTACGACTCGGTGGCCGCATTTGCATGCGACATTCTTCGGATCGCAGGCGGCGGGTATGTGATGTATTACGCGGGGTATGCGGCGGCCAACCGGGCATACATTCTTCATGCGGTTTCGGACGATGGTGTGATATGGAAGAAGACCGCTACGCCGGTGGTGTCGCCAGCCGGGCCGGGCACCGGCGCGTGGGATGCGGTGAAATGTTCAGAGGTTTCGTTGTTTAAGGTCCCGAGAGAACCTGGGGGTGGGCATGCATATCGCATGGTGTATGAAGCCTGCGATGGAACGGCAGCAGGGGAAAGAGGGGTTTGGCGTATCGCTGGGGCATGCAGCATCCAGGCGCGTTAAGAGGGGATGGGCACCCAACGGCATTTTTCGTCTTTGTTCAGCCGGTCAAAGCCATCGACGGGTTGGGGTGACGTAGTTCCCGACGTGGGCAAGCGTCAGGCCGGTGCCAAAGGCATCGTCAATAACCGCATTAAATCAAGTGCATTCGCCGTCGCGGCGCCCTCCGCCGTATTATCAAAAATGCACCACGCCGGGCCCATGCGCGCGGCATCCGTAAGAGACTTCGACAAGGTTTCAAGATATTCGGCGGAGTATGACGAGTAATACATCCTCGGCGATCCGTGCAGCCGATAGTACGCAAATCCATTCCACCAGGCCGGCGACGCGGCCTGTGCGGTCAAGGCCGGGTCGGCCGCCACCCGTGCGATGCGGAACATGGTTGCGAGTTTTTCGGCTTGATCTCCAAACCAGCCGACATGCCGTGGTTCAAGCGCGACATACCCATTGAACCGGTTTCGCAGAATGGTAAAGAAGTCTTCCGCGACCTTTGCATTAAACGAGAGGCTTGGCGGGAGTTGAACAAGTATCGGGCCGAGCTTTGCGCCAAGTTGAGTTGCCTCGGCCAGAAAACGGTCGAGAACTTCCTCTACTTCAATGAGCCGACGGTCATGTGTTATCGCCTTGGGCATCTTGACGGCGAACTGAAAATAATCGGGAACTGAAGCGGCCCACTTTGCGTATGTGGCCGGCTTGTGAGGGCGGTAGAAGGACGAGTTAATCTCAACGGCGGGCAGACGGCCGGCATACCGGACAAGGTGCGTTCCTTCTGGCCCAAAGTCCCCGGCGTATTCCTTGGGCAGTGTCCACCCGGCACACCCGACCCGGATGTTGTGTTTTGACGGCTCTCTGATCATTTCAACTTTTCCGGTATTGGGGGTTAATCCCTCGTTGATGACAGCAGGCCATGGATGACTTTGAGATCCGCGATGAAGAGGGTCATTTCGCGTTGCCGATCTTCTGTTGTCGGCTGGCGGAGGATGGATGAGGGATGGATTGTGGCCAGCGCATTGGGCGCGAGGCTGCCGGGGATGAGCTTGCCGCGTTGAAGGGTGATTTTGAAGTCACGCCCCAGCAGGGCCTGGGCCGCAGTGGCGCCCAGGCATACGAGGACCTGGGGCTTGAGCAGGCGAAGCTCTTCTTCCAGCCAGGGGATGCAGGCGGCGATCTCCCGAGCATTGGGTTTCTTGTGCAGCCGACGCTTTCTCCGGGGCTCCCACTTGAAGTGCTTGACCACGTTTGTGACGTAGGTGTCATGGCGGTCGATGCCGGCGGATTGCAGGGCATCGTCCAGTAACCGGCCAGCGGGCCCAACGAAAGGTCTGCCTTGGAGGTCTTCCTCATTTCCCGGCTGCTCGCCGACGAGCATGACTCGGGCTGATTTTTGACCTTCGCCAAACACTGCCTGGGTTGCATGACGAAAGAGCGGGCAGCCTTCACAGGATTGCACGGCCTGGCGCAGCGAAGTCAGGGAGATTCGCTTGGGCAGGAAGGGGAGTGCGGAAATCGTGGGGGATTTTTCGCCCATGCGGGCCATGTTATGAGGCTGAGGCGTCAAACCCCATCGGGGAATCAATGAAAGTCACGGGATTTCACGCTGACACCCTGGAGATCGGCATCAATGGATTCGAAACTGGTGGGGATGATGTGGATGACGCCGCTTTCCCGCTGGAGCTTGCCTTGGGCAATGAGCGCGCCGGAGTGGCAGAGGGTGGCCTGGAGTTGGCTGAAGATGTCGGGCCGGGGAGGAAGTCTGAGCGATCCGGTGGTTGCCCAGACCGCGGTTTTGGCGGTGATGGTCGTGGTCGAGGATGTAGTAGAGGCGAAATTGATTACCGTCGAAAAAAGGCATGGGATCGCCAAAGTGGCTGGGGAGACCGGCGATGGGTGGGGGGTGCGTAATAGGCGGCTTGTTGTGCGGTGAGGGTGGACATGAAGGGGCTCCGATGCGTAAGTTCTCTTGTCGCGGGGTGCAATTGTAGTAAAAAATAAAACATTAAGAAATGATTATTGACATTTGTGTTAATAAAGGAGATATTGATTTTCATGGAAGTGTTACCGCAGCTGACAACGAAAGACCGAATCAAGGCGCATTTGGAGCAGCGGATCGTCCGTGATTGGCCGCCTGGTACGCGGTTGCCTGCGCTGAGGCAACTGGCGCAGGAATTGAATGTGGGGGACCGGAATTTGTTTCTGGCAGTGCAAGAGCTTGTGGCGCAGGGGGTGCTGGAGTCGCGGCCACGCAAAGGGACGGTGGTGAAGGCGCGTCCGGCGGTGCCTGGGAGTGGGGCGGCGGGTTGGTCGGCGACGGAGTCGTCAACGCCGGCGATGACGATGCCGGACCATATTCAGATTGTGGACCTGGTGCCTCATGAACCGTTTGTACAAGCGATGATCGAGGGATTTCGGGACGCGTTGTCGGATTTGGAGATTCGACTGGCGGTGACGCGGCCCGAGCCCAGCAATACTGCGGGAGTGCATCGCTTGATGCTCTCAATCGCGGAGATGCCGCATGAGGCCCTGGCGATTTTCAATCCGCTGCCGGTGCAGGGGTTTGCGTGCAGGGCGGACCAGAAGATGGTGGTGGTGACCACTGGCGCCAATCCGTTTGTGGCGATGGGCCAGGGGTACGACGTTGTTTCCGTGGACCAGGAGCAGGGCGGCTTTTTGGCGGGCGAGCGTTTGGCCACCCTTGGCGTCAAGGACGTGTGTTTCATCGGGGTGCATCGGCTCAGGAGCCATTCGTACGACACGACATCCGCGGCGCGTCTCATGGGGCTTGAACGCGGACTGGGGGTGGGGGTTTTGGAAGAACATCAGTTGATGGCGCAGTTTTACGACCCATCATGTGCGGGGAAGCTGGTGCCTGATTATTTGCGGATGAGTCCGCGGCCACGGGCGATTTTCTGTGCCAGCGACGAGTTGGCGCTGGGGTTTATCTCCGGCGCCGCTGCGCACGGGCTGACGCCTGGGGTGGACTTTCAGATTATTGGGTTTGACGGGCAGGAGGCTGGAAAGCGGCTGGCTTTGGGATCGCTTTCGACGATTGAGATCCCGTCTCGGGCCATGGGTCGGATGGGTGCGCGCCTTTTGCTGGAACGATTTGGGAGGCCTGAGCAACCGGCGCGCCGGGTTCTCCTGGGCTGCTCGCTTATCGAAGGAAAAACTGCGGTGATGCCCGGTTCGTCTTAATACGACTGATTTGGCCGGCTGGGGCTTGAAAACACCTATGTTATGTGCCCTGTCGGGTTGCCGGGCGAGGCGTGCCTTTTCATGTCTGGGTGATGAATCGGAGTATCGAAGTCTACATTACCAAGCGAGAGCGAGGCGACTGCCATGAACAACCGAATCATCCGTATGTGCGCAGGATTTACGCTCATCGAACTGCTGGTGGTCATTGTGATGATTGCGCTGCTGATAAGCCTGCTGGCGCCCTCGCTGGGCAAAGCCAGGGAGAACGCGCGCCAGGTGGTTTGCCTGTCGTCCCTCCGGGGAAACATGGGAGGCGTTGGCGCGTATGCATATGACAACAAAGGGAAACTGCCTGACGGCGGAATCGCCCCGTTGACCAATTCATACGACATCGCGATGAACAGTCCGGGGGGAAACGGCGTGAACTGGTCACGGCCACGGGGCCTGGGGTTGCTGATCTATCACGACTACAATGCGCAAATTTCGAGTTTTTACTGTCCCGCCAGGGAACAGGGCGCCATCTACATGACGGACCCCAAACGGCTTGGCTCACAAACGTTTTATAAAGACTTCATCAATAACCCCCAGTCCGCCTTTCTTGGATTTTTCAGCTACATGTACCGGGGCGTCAGGTGGAGTTCCAACTCGGTTTCAAATCTTCCCGCATGGGGGCCCAGTCCCACGGTTGCAGTCAACGGAGGGTCCAACGGGCCTTACCTGACGCGCATCGACGAGGTGCCGACCCGGGTGGGAAACAGCATTCGTCCTTCGAGCCTTTCGCTGCTTTCGGATGACTGGACTTTTGACATGGTGGGATCGTGGTCAGGAAGCCTGTATTACCCGCAAGGGTTGTTTCACCACAAAACGGGCTACAACGTGGCCTATACCGATGGACATGGACGCTTTGTGCGTGACTCGTCGCAGCAGATCATCAACCGAGGGCTGCCTGGGTCTTCGACCTACTACCCAGCGGCGTTCTACCGGCTGTCGGATGCCACTGAGGATGTATGGGACGCCTTTGACGAGGACCGGGGGAATTGTTCATCGGACGTGATCAAGAATCTGCAATAAGCCGGCCGGGCGCCGCAAGTCAGTCCGTATGTGGCGGCAGGTGTTTGATGAAAATGCTGAGCGACAAGCTGATGACGAGGATTTGTTGCTGCGCGCTGATACTGGCCGCAGGGCTCGTGACGGGATGTGCGAAGCCTGCCCAGACTGAGGCGACGGGTGCTTCTACTGCGTGTATAGAGGCACGTCCGCAAGTGATGCGCAATGTCTACAGCGCCAGGCGCCCGGAGAGCGAGCCGATCATTGATGGGAATCTGGAAGAAAGAGGTTGGCGGGGAGCGTCATGGGTGGAGATGAGGCGGGGTTCAGGCCTTGGCCCGAGCATGACCCAGGCGCGCAGCGCCCTGATGTGGGACGACCGGCACCTTTACTTTTGCGCACAGATTCAGGACGCGACGCCTTTTGCGGAGCACGGGGAGAACGACTCTCCGGTGTGGGAGGACGATGCGTTTGAACTCTATATCCGGCCCGGGAGCACCGACGCGTCGTTTTTCGAGCTGGACTTTAATTCCCAGGGTGCGCATTGGGAGTCTTACGCGTTTGTCGATGAAGGCGGGCATAAAAAGGTGATGCGCGCGTGGAGCCCCAGCAGCTTGCAGGTGAAGACAAAGGCTGTCCCGGGGGGATGGACGATCGAGGGGCGCCTGAGGCTGGATGAATTTCTTGGGGCTAAGCAATGCCCGCCTGGGCATGGGGACCGGTGGACGGCCAATTTGATTTATCTCGACAAGACCTCCGGCGACGGAGCTCAGGAGATGCTGGCATGGAACCCGACGCCTTGGGGTGGCGATCCTGAGGGATTTGGCGTTCTTGACTTCACCGACTGGGAAGGATTTCAACAGGACCAGCGCGATCAGCGGCTGGCCCGGAAGTGTCTGTCGAAGGGGATTTTGGAAAACGCGAGGCAATTAATCCCCCTAAAGGGTGATGTGAACATATCGAGCTCCAAGGCTGGCGTTTACAGGGCTGAGGAGACCGGGTGGCGGCCCGCGGTGGGGTATGGCCGGGTTGCCCGGCTTTTGCCGGAGGAGGGGAATCTGCAATGCCGAAGAATGCAGCCCAATGCGGGCGATGACCCGACGCAGATTGACTTGACCATGCCGGCCGATGGCACGCTGGTGCTGCTTGGCCGAATGCCGGAATCTTCGGTCCGGATGATTCAGCAGGGGGCCGCCGACGGGGTGTGGATCACGGTTGAAGTAGCTCAGAAAAAAGAGCGCTTACGGCTTGCGGACGCGCCATGGCGCGCGCTGAGCATGAATGTTGCCAAAGGTGACAAAGCAAGGATCACCATTGATGCCGGCCCGGCCCAGAATGTGACGAGCGACGCGGCACAAGCGGCAGTGATGCTTACGGCACGGGGGAGTTTGGAGTCTGCGCTTCCTGGGAACTGGAAGGCGTTTGGGCCCAGCCGCGGGTCTGACGTATCTGGTGTGCAGGAAGACGGGAAGCAAAGTATTGAGGTGTGCGCCAGCAATCTTTTTTCCGGGGCGCGCATGGAGATTCCCGTAGCGCCGGGGGCAAGGCTGTACCGGGTGACGGGGAAAGTTAAAAGTGCGCTTAGCGTCACCACGCGCGCGCATGTCGGTATTGATTACCTGGGGACGCAAGGCCAATTCATCCGGCAGGCCACCACACGTGATGCGCTTAAGGACTTTCTGCGTTGGGGGCTTTACAACACGGCGGGGGAAACAGCGTGGACGCCGTTTGTGGCGTACGCCTATGACGTGCCTCCGGAGGCCAAGACGCTTTCGCTGTGGCTGGGTGTCAATGCGTGGGAAGCACCCGATGGAGAGGGGAAGGCTTGGTTCTCTGATATTCGGGCGGAGCCGGTGGCGTGGGATGGGCGATTTCCGCTTGGGTTTGCGCCCCTGACCTGGAAGCCTCAAAAGCCGGAGCCGGCGCTGGACGCTGACGCCGTGGACGGATATGTGGTGCGTCAGACGCCGATCACGGCGTATCAGTTGCCTTCGATGCCGCCAGCGGAAGCGAAGGACCAGTTGACGATGCGCGTGGAGGCGTGGCCGGATTCAACCGCGTCGGCGTCGTTTTCAATCCATGCGGCGCATGGCGCCGAGGATTTTCGGGTGGAGGCAATGGTTCCTGGAATCGGCGTGCAGGTGCGCAAGGTCTGTTACATGTACGCCAAGCGTGACATGATGATTGGGGAGTATCTCCTTTCGCCCAATCATCTGGAAGAGTTTGAATCACTGAATGTTCCCAAAGGGAGCACACAGCAATGCTGGGTGACGCTGGCTGTCGGGCCCAGGACGCAGCCGGGTCGCTACCGGGGAGCGATCCGGATCATTCCAACACGGGGCAACGCCAAGGCGATGGCATTAGAAGTAAATGTGTTGCCGATTGCGCCAGCGGCCCGCCCAGGCGTGGCGATGGGCTTTTACAGCTATTACCTGGCTGGGGATACGACTAAGACGCTCGCGAAGGATTTTGCCGACATGCGCGCTCACGGCATGAACACGACGTTCATGTTTAACCATGCCATCAGGATTCCCATCGCGCCCGACGCCGCCGGGCGACCGGTGATTAAATGGGATGAGCCCAACCAGTTGGCTGAATTTTTAGAGACTTATCGCAATGCGGGTTTTAGTGAGCCGGCGTTCCTGCTGGCGCCGCAAGCGTTCGTTGACGCTGCCAGAAAGTATGGAAATGATCCGGAAGGCAAGATGGGGCCGGGGTTCACCCGGGTGTATGAGGATCTTTTGCGACAGGTTAAAGAAAGGGCGAAGGCGAAGGGATGGAAAGAGTTTTGCATCGCGCCGTATGACGAGGGGTATCCGTATCCGTTTAGCGACTACCGGTTTGATGTCACGCGCGGGAGCGTACCGGCGCTACGCAGCTTGGGCATGCCGATCGCGATTCATTCGCTGAACCATCCGTCGGCCGGCGGAGCGCGATTTGAGCCGGAGTTCCAGTATTGGGTGGATTATCTGTTCCAGACGTTCTGCCATCCGCCGGGGTGTGCGCCGGCGGGATATCGGGCTTATGCAACCTGGGACCAGTATCGCGATGCCATGCACAGCCAGGGGAAAAAAGTGGTGTTTTATAACCCGGATGTGACGGGTGTCCATCCGGAAGCAATGCGATTTGCATATGGGATTGCACTGTATAAGACCAAAGCCGATGGGATGATGAACTGGCATTACCGTGAGCCGTTCCGGGATGGCGGGTATGGGCTTATGCCCGCACAGGGACATGCGATCAAGAACTTCGTGTTCCCCAGGACCGCCAGCCACCTGGGCGGTCCGACCATCGGGTGGGAAGCTGCCCGCGAAGGGGTGAAGGATTATCAACTGCTGTGCACAGTAGAGCGACTGGCCAGGTTGGCGTGTGAATCTTCCGATCCTGAGATTCAAGCCAAGGGCAGGCTCGCGATGCGGGAAATGATGATGTTTGTCAACCAGGCGCGGCTGGATTCGATCAACACAGTTGGCGCGCTTTCGCTGGGGGCCTGGGCTCAAGAAAAGATCGACGATGCGCAAGGTAAGACGGTGTACGGGGAATTTAAGATTCCCAATGGATTGACGATGGAAGACTACGACCGGCTCAGAGGGACGCTTTGCCGGTGGGTGGTGACGCTTGAACCTTCGAGTGGCGCCAGTGGCAACGGAGTGAAACCAACTCCCCGGGTGGACGTGCCAAGGTGATGTTTAATTCCCAACAGGAAGCTAAGTGGTCCTTATGCAAATGAACCGATTGAAACTGATTTTTGCGCCCTCCCTTGCCGTGTGGCTGGCGGCGGTTGTCCCGGCGATGGGCATGACGATTCATGTTTCTCCAAAAGGAGACGACGCGGGGCCAGGGAGCCGGGAGAAGCCCGTGGCCACGATCAATCGGGCAGTGGCGATGGCGCAGGATGCAAAGGAGCAGGTGGAGATCATTGTCGGCAAGGGCCGGTATTTCGAGCGTGTCGATCTGAAGAACCCCACGCTCAAGGAGGGGCAGCCGCCGGAGATGGTGCTGCGCGCTGAGGAGGGTGAAGAGGTGGTTTTGGATGGGAGCCAATCCCTGATGGGCGCGACGCCAATGCCGGGCGAGGATGCGGTTTACCGCGCGCAAGGGAATTTCAAAGAACCCACGCCGCCTCAGGTCTGGGAGTCAGGAAGCAGGAAGCGCTATATCGGCGTGGCCGATGCCCAGGCAGTGAAGGCATTTGAGGGGACGGTGGCAGTGCTTGACCCACAAAGCGCGTGCTTTCGTTTAACGGGAGGCCGGACGTTGGCCGACTCGGGCGTGCTATCGAGCAAACATGTGCACGGAATTTTTTCAACGCGCGATAACCTCCGGATCAAAGGCCTGAAGCTGGAGAACTATCTCGGGTGGAGCTGGGCAGCCGGGATCACCATTCAGGAGGGGCGCAATGTGGTGGTGGAAGATTGCGCGGTTTCCAACGCCGTGAGGGGGTTTGTGGCGTATACCAAGGCCAACAAGACGCAGTTTGTGCGTTGCCGGGTGAGCGATGTGGGGACGGGTATCTATTGCGCAGGCCAGGATGTGGAGGTGCGGGATTGCGTGCTGGTGAAGGTGCGCGACAAGTTCATGGTGGCAATCGATAATCAGGACGATTCGGCGATTCAGTATTACAGCCCCGCAACAGGGGGAACGGTCCGGGGCAATATCATCCAGGGGTTTCGATGCGCGATTTTTATTAAGGCCAGCCCGGGGACTTACACGGTCGAGAATAACACCATTGTCCTTTGCGGATCGGGGGTGTTTTACAACCTCTGGCATGCGCCAAACCCGACTGTGATCCGGCACAACATCATCTGGGAGACGGATGTGGGGCTGATGTATCCGCCTGCGTTTGCCATGCCGGTCGGAGCGTGCTTTGATGAGAATCTGGTATGGGCGACTGGAGCTCTGGAGGCGCAGCTTAAAGGAAACCTGGCAGAGATGCAGCGGGCAGGAAACGGGATGAAGAATGTGATGGCTGATCCGCAATTCGCATCGCCAGGAGAGGGAAAGTTCTGGCTCAAGGAAACCAGCCCGGCGAATGTAAGCAGCGGCGGGAAGGCATGGGGCGCGCTCCCTAAGGAAGCTTCGGGTCAACTCGCAGAGCCTTTGCCGATCAAGACGCCGGATGTGCGCAACGATGTTGAGACGGTGATCCAACCCACAGAGATGCAGGCGCGCCCGGCGTATGTCTGGCTTGTCGCACACAATGGCAAGGACGAACCGGGGCGCGGCCAGTCGGATGCGCCCATGGCATCGTTGGCTTTCGCGCTGAGCTATGCCCAGGCCGGTGATGTGATCCGGCTGGCCCCAGGTATCTACCGTGGACGGGGGATCACGCTTAAGCGCAGCGGGACGCGCCAAGCGCCCATCACGATTGAAGCGCTGACCCCCGGAACAGTCATTCTCGACGGGCTCAAGCAGACGGAGGCGATCCTTACCATCCGGGATGCAAACCATATCAAGATCAGCAATATCCAGTTTCGGTGGTTCATCCGCAACGGGATTCAGATCGAGCGCTCCTCAAACATCACGGTTGAGGGGTGCACGTTCATAAATCACTTCTGGAACCATGACTTCACAGATGGCACGGCGGTGTGGCTGGACCGGTCGCCGGATTGCACACTCACGGGGAACATCGTCGGTCGGATGGACAAGGGGTTTTACCTTAGCCGGTCACCTGGAGCGGTCGTATCCAACAACTCGGCGACCCGGCTGATGTACGGCGGGCTGTGGCTGGTGGACTCCAGCCAGGGAACCCGGGTGGAGAACAACGCTTTTTGCTTCGCAGGGAATGACGCGGTGCTGATTCATGAGCAAAGCGCAGACGCGTTTGCATCGCTTCAGATGGATTACAACAACTGGGCCAGCTCCGTACAAAGCGCGGCCAAACCGCTGAAATTGCCGTTTGACTACATGTCCACCAGCAAAGCCGTAGTGACGGCCAAGGTGGCGGGATATGTGAGCTCGGTGAAGCTGACCCATGAAGACCGGCTGCTGAGCCTGGAAGACTGGCAGAAATTTTCCGGCAAGGACAAGCACTCGCTTTTTGCCGATCCACGATGGATCGATCCCGCTGCGGGCAATTGGAGTCTTGGGCCCGATAGCCCAAACCTCAAGGCAGGCGTCAACGGACAAACCATCGGCGCCACCGGGCTGGCCTCGGGCAAGCAACCTTAAGGAAGCACCACATGGGCACGTCCGAGATCAAAACCCTGTGCGTGAAGAACGCGCACTATGTCTGCCATTTCGACGCCGGCACGGGCGCGCTGCTGGAAATGCGCGCGCACGAAAATGGGCCGGTATTGGTGCAGGGTGTGACGGTGCGGTATCGACAGGGTGGATGCTTGCGCAGCGACCGGAACCAGGAGGGGCAAGGGCTGGCGTTGGATGTCGTGTGGGTGAAGGAGGAGGCCAATGCGATTGTCTCCCTCCTGCGCGCAGATGGGGTGGAGATCCGGAGATCGTTCACATTTGAGCCGGGGCGGCCGGTGGTGGGCGTTGTGGTCGAGGTGAGAAGCACGGGGTTTGATGGTGAATTGGCGGAGCCTCGGTTTCCCCATATCCGGTTCGCGGATGATTTTGTGAACCTGATCGAGGGAGATGAGCCGGACCTGTTTTTCGATGGCGCCGAACTGGGTGGCGGACGGGAATTGCCGTGTTGGCGCGTGTTCATGCGGTCGGGGTGCCGGGACGGGGTGCTGATGGCGGCAAGAAGCAAGGCAATGATGAGCCACATGCAGATATGGCCACGTGAAGAGAAAGCCGTGGATTGCAGGCCGCATGTGATGTGCGCCTACGATGAGGACTATGGCATGTTCAACAGCCCGATGCGGCTTTCCCCATCGCGCGCCTACAAGGTGGAACTTGAGATCGGACCTTGGCGAGCCGACCGGCACGCGAGGCTTTTGGATGATGCGGGATTGCTCACGCCCGGCATGGTCCAAAGGAATCACATCCCGCGGCAGGCGAAGAGGAGCCTTGGGGGGTCTGTTTATTTTGCCGCGGATGTCGCGCCTGCTGAGGCGGTGTCACACACCTATGACGTCCGGCGATGGCTGGTGAGCGGCGAATGTGCGACGGTGGGCGAGAAGTGTCTTTTTGCCAACGCGGGAACCAGGCCGCCGATGATCCGGGTGAGCCCGGGATTGACGGGCCCGCACCGTGTTTTACTGGGAGTGGGGACGGGCTATTGCGCGATGGCCCAGGTCCAGGGGGAACCGGAGGCGCGCTACCGATTCTGTTCGCAGAACACGCGCTGGAAACTGCCGTTTGCCTTGCACATGGGGGCCCAGGCGGAGCCGGGAGAAGTGGACTTTGGTGTCGTGGACATGACAGGAAAGACGGTGGACGTGGGCGCAGTACCCAGCCGCTTGACGCCGGGGATCATCGACTACATTCGGTTTGTTCCTTTGTTGGATGCCCAGGCCGTTGAATGGAAGTGTGCGCAAGACAAGAAGCCGTGTGTCCCATTGTCGGGCTTTGCGGATATTTTCTGTGTCGGCAACATCTGGGGAGACTCGGAAAACCCCGGGCCTGAGCCCTACCGTGCCATGGTGTGGGCGCACGCAAACGCGGGGTTTAATCGGATTTTCTGGCGTATCGATGGTGAATGCACGGACTTTCCCACCAGGACCGCAACGCGTCGTCCCGTCTGCGCGTGGACGCACGGTGCTTATCTGCCGCAGGCCAGGGCCTATGGACTGGCAGTGAACCGCAATGACCTTTTGCGCACCGCCATTGATGCCGGAGAGGCCCATGGCGTGGGCATCTGGGGCTGGATGCGTTTTAACGCGTATTTCTCAGGTGTCCGGAGCGAGTTTTTCCGGAGCCATCCCGAGTATTGGGATCACAGCGAATCGGGACAGGTGCTGGATTTTAAACTTTGCCTGGCGTTTGAAGAGGTGCGCAGGCACAAGATCAACATCCTGGTGGAGGCGGCACGTTACCCAGGTCTGGGTGGGCTGAATCTTGGCTTCCTGCGTCATCCGCCGATTGTGAATTACCATCCGGTCCTGGTTCAAAGCTACCGGGCCCGGTACGGGGAGGACCCGCCACGTAAGGCGGGCCATGGCGATTTTTATCAGCACAGGAACCAGCTTCCTGAGGATGATGATGCGCATGTGCGCTGGTATCGACACCGGGCGCAGGTGATGACGCAGTTTGGGCGCGAGCTGCGCCAGGAATTGCGTGTGAATGGGTTAGGGCATACGAAGATCGCAATCTCAGTGCGCCCAAGGCATTGCCTGTTTGACGGCATTGATATTGACGCATGGCTCCAGGAAGGGCTGTGCGATGAGGTGGTGGCGGGGCCCTATTGGGGGGACCAGGAATTGATGGTTCCCACGCCCCAGTGGAAGGGGCAAGTGCAGGCGCGTGTGCCCCTGACGATCGGAACCGACATCATTGAGCGGTCTGGAATGGTGGGACCCATTCAAGCCGCGCGGTTGAAAGCCCATTACAACCGGCTGGCCCAAGAAGGCTATGACGGCATCTGCACGTATGAATCGACCGATGCGGTCTGTATGCCGTACTTGCTGGATATCTATCACGGGCTTCGCGGCGACAAGCCATGAGTGGGCGTAATTTGTGAATCGTCAGGGTGCTTAAAATTCTTGATTGGGAGTCTGCGGTGAAGTTCAATGCGATCATCCTGCTGCTGATGGTTTTATCTTTTAGCCAGGCCGCGGCAGCCCAGACGCTGCATGTGGCGCCCAGCGGGACGCCGGCTGGAACTGGCGAGCCGGGTAAGCCCATCTCCCTGCAAGGGGCATTGGACCGGGCGCAGAAAGACCCGGGCATCACGCATATTCTCCTTGCTGCGGGCGATTACACGGGAAACTTCATACTTAAGCCGCTGGATCAACCGAGGCACGATAGGCCTTCGCGGTTGACGATCCAGCCGACGCCGGGCGCGAAGGTGGTGCTTAGAAATTCCGTTCAGATTACTGAGGCTCAGTTGGTACCTGGCTGGATGAACCTGTACCGATGCAATGTGCTGCCGCCGGGCGAGCCGGCGATGTGGGAGCATGATTCGCGCGTGCGCTACAGGGCATGCGCCACGAAGGATTCTGTTGGTGTTTATCCCGGGTCGTGTTTTGTCGACGAGACGGAGAAGGCTCTCTACTTGAGCACATCCGATGGCAAGTCGCCTTCTGGTCACACAGTCTGGTTGAGCCTTTCACCGACGCACTCACGGGGGCTGGCGGTGTACCGGCCGGATGTTGTGCTGGAGGGCCTTGGCTTTGCGGATTACGCCTCACGGGATAACATGGCAATCCAGATTTTTTCCAGCAAGGTGACGGTAAAGGAGTGCAACTTTGAAAACTGCGAGAAGGCCGTCTCCGCATGGACGGGTACCCAAGACATCGTGATTGACGGCTGCCGTGGTCAAGATATCGCACAGCCGATCTACAGCCTGGGGAAAGACATCGTTGTTCGAAATTGCGTGTTTGTGAAAGCGCACGATCGATTTCTGCTGGAGGTCTACCCGCAGGATGATTGTGCTTATCAGGTATACGCTCCAGGCGCAGGCGGGACTTTCGAGGGGAATTTCTGTAAAGGGTATTTCAACGGCATCCTGATCAAGGCGGGCATATCGCCCTACATCATCCGGCACAACACCATCATTGATTCCCATTCGGGCATCCTCTGGTCGGCGACTCGGCCCGACAGCGATGTCTCTTACAACATTATTTCAGGGGCACGCGCCTTCATTCATGCGCAGGATTTTCCTGAGCGATTCAAGCTTGATCACAATCTGTTCTGGAACCCTAAGGAATATGGCGAGTTTGAAGCCAGTATGCAGGTCATTCGCGGCGCTGGACTGGGCAAATTCAATGTGCTCGCCGATCCGCGTTTTATGGACGAGGCCAGTGGCGACTATCGGCTTCGTCCTGATAGCCCCGCCCTGGGGCTGGGCAGCAGGGCTTTGAAGCCCGGTGAGCAGGGCCGGCCCGCAGGGGCTTTCGGTGTGGCGGCGCTTGACTCTGCCGATCAGGCCCGGCCGACGCTTTCGCTTGCATTTGAGGCCGATAGTGTGCCGTTTGGCCCCTCAGGCCAGTACACCTTTGAAAAAGATCCCTGGATCGGCGGCGGAACCACCCACATATCCCAACTATCGCAAGGTGAGATACCAATGCGATTGGTCGGTCAGGGGATGATCAAGTTCCGGCTTCGCGCATTTGATGCGGCGGGGACGATCAAGAAGATGAGATTTATAGTTGGCACAGGCGAGACCGTCGAAGCGCCTTTCCGGGATAGCCATTTGCTGGCGCTTCCCGACCGCGAAGGTGAATATGCCGTGACATGCGAAGTTGAAAATGATCGAGGGATCGTCAGTGCGCCCGCGCGTGCCACGGTGCGCGTTGACCGGACGGCTCCCCGGCTTATGGGCCAGCCCCAAGTGATGTGCAATGATCAGGGGGTGATCATCAATCTTGGCACCAGTGAGGCATGTTTTGCCACGGTTTTTTTTGGCGAAAGTCCTGAGGCGCTTGCCGGTCAGATGAAATCAGCCCTGATGATCCAGCGTTTTTGGGATGCCAATGATGGGGGGGAGTGGGTTGAAACGTGGTCAACCCCCAGAAACGAGCACGCGATCGCAATCCTCGCGCCGCAAGTCAAATCCGGGGCCATGCTGTATTACAAGATCGCATTGACCGATCAAGCGGGGCTTACCAGCCAGAGCCCGGTCTTTAATTGCAAAGTCATCGGCCAGCCCCGGGAAATCGTGGTCTCGACCGATGGAAACGATCACATCGACTCCAAATGTTTTAAAACCCTTCAGTATGCGGTGGACCGGGCACTTCCTGGAGACAGGATTGTCATTGAGCCGGGTGTCTATACCCAATACACGTGCATGACGCACGGGGGTACAGGCGACGACCATCGGGTTGTTATTGAGGCACGTATTCCTGGCACTGTGACACTTGATGGGGCCAAGCGGCATACCGCGTTGATTCATCTTGAAAGCGCTCCATGGGTTACGGTGCGCGGGCTGCGCATTTTGGACTTCAAAAAAGCAGGTATTTATTCTTACCGGTCTCCGGAAACGCAGATCGACGGGTGCGTGTTTTTCAACGGTTTGGGATGGGCCACGGGCTATCACACTTTCATGTTTAACTCTCCTGGAGCGGTTGTCACCCGCTGCCTTACCGTTGGCTCGGAGGTCGGGTTTTACTTTCTGGCGTCGCCTGGGGTGACGGTCAAAAACAACATCGCATCCCAGCATATGTTCGCAGCGGCTGTCTATGCCTTCAGCGCGCGTGGGACAACCCAAATGAATAATTCCTTTGCCTTTGGCGCAAGCAATGACGTTTACTCGATCGAGATGCAGCATCCCGATGAACTCAAGACATTCGTGAGCGACTACAACAACCTGGGAACGCTGGTGGGGGCGTATGGCGACAACTACAAGTTGGAAAAAAGCGATCCTGATCTGTGGCGCAGGATCAAGGCCGAGGCGTTTTCTGCCAAGTACCCGATTCAATTCTTTCTGGCCTCCAAGGCCGTGGTTTCGCTCAATGGTAAAAGGTATCTGACTTTGAAAGACTGGACCCAGGCGACCGGGCAGGACAAGCACTCTTTATTTGCGGACCCTGGCTATGTCAATCCCTGCGCCAATATCGATCGCTGGGATTGGTCCGTTAAGCCAGGGAGCCCTAATCTGATCGGAGGCCTAAACATGGGGCCCATTGGAGTCGTCTTCGATCAGAAATAATCTTTCCTATGTACGGAGCAAAGGTTAGGCCACTGTCTTTAGTCTCGAAAACCGATGAAATATCCGGGCTAGCGTGTCATGTCAGAATAACCCACGTTATTTGGCCGTGAGTTGTCGAAGAGAAATCCCACCGTTTCTGGCCGCACTATTCCAACGACCATGCTAGGGCACGGTAGGCTGGCGAGAAGGCGTTGCTGCTAACGGAGTGAAAATCGAACAACAACGGCTCATCATTAAGCAGAATTTGGCTCAGCTCTTTGCTGCGTTCAACCTGGGGAGAACGATTTGGGGCCAGAGTTGACATTGGAACGCGTGAGAATGGTCGGTGGACCAAGCCGACTGCCTTTGAACTTGAGATGCGTTTGAGAGGACAATGCTTTATCAAATTCGTCTTGGGTGACCGCCTTGCGCTTCTTGGACTTCGTGACGTCGGCTGAGCCATAGCGGAGGGGGCGCGCCTCGTGCAGGGCCTGCTCGGTCGCTGGTTCCATTACGCGACGGCCCACGGCCCAGGCGAACATTTTGCGCAACTGCGGGCGGCACTGGTTGATGGAATCACGTGTGAGGGATTTTTCCGTCTTACCGGCCGTGCACCGATAGGCCACGAGGCCGTTGAGCACCGCGCGCAGTTCGTCGGCCGCAAACAAGTTCACAGGCCAGTCCTTATAGGGCGCCAGCAGCTTACCGCGATCTGGAACCGGTGGTAATGTGGGTTGATTTCCCCCTTACCCGTGGACTTGAAGGTTTCGCCTGCAAATCGGTCGGATAAGGCAGGGCTATCGCATTTGAGATTTTGGAGTTCCCATTCCGAGTATGTGGAACATATAGTCGAGTTTCCAAGAGCATTTCTTTCGTTTGACCCGGATGCTGGCCTTTGAGGACGTGTCCTGGCGCAGCAGGTTCATCGTCAGGCGTCTGAGTCTTGAGAAGTTCTCTGCCGCGTTTTTCACCCTCACCCTGCACCAGTCCTCGCGGTCCTGCACATCCAGGCACCAGTGCAGTTTGTTTTCCACCGCCCAATGCCCCCGGACTGTCTCCAGCAATTCCAGGGCGCCAATTTCCTTGAGCCCCAGGCTTGTGATCCCGTAAGCTTTTTCCATTGTCGTCTGGCCGTCGATGGTTCTTGTCCGGGTGATCTCAAAGACCTGTTGGAGCCCCGGCCAGTCCACATGCCCCGCCAGTTCCGCTGGCAGTCAAGCGAAGCCCAAGACCTGAGCGACTTTTAAGTGGACCCATTCGGGGAGCAGTGCGTCATAAACCAGCTTGCAGTTGAGG
Source organism: uncultured Phycisphaeraceae bacterium (assembly GCA_964542875.1). Classification (GTDB taxonomy): domain Bacteria; phylum Planctomycetota; class Phycisphaerae; order Phycisphaerales; family Phycisphaeraceae; genus CAZGOM01. Next base: position 236 of record CAZIWA010000023.1, on the reverse strand, counting down.
GTGATGATGATTCCGGCGGTCAGCCAGCCCAAAACCTGAATCCAGAGAGGGTTTACGAACTCGCCCATCTTGGCTTTGTCTGAGGTAAAGCGCAGGAGTGGCCACACCGCGAATCCGAGTTGCATGCTCAGGACGACTTGGCTGAGGATAAGCAGGTTGGTTGTCTTGTCTTCGCCATAGAAACCGATGACGCAGACGGCGGGGACAATTGCGAGCCCACGGGTGACCAGACGCCG
>CAZIWA010000022.1:0-54962 GCA_964542875.1 uncultured Phycisphaeraceae bacterium | reverse complement strand
ACATCGAGCCCGAACAATCCAACACAAGATACACAGGCAGTCGTCGTCCGGTGTCACTCATTTCATCATCCCTTCACTCAAAAACGCTCCGGCATCAAAGCCGTTTGCCATGCTGGTTCCACCCCAGGCCCACAGCCATCCCCGCTGGCGCCAATTAACACTGGCCCTTCGCTCTGAATCGTTTTTACGCATGTCCATTCCTCCGGAAAAAGGTTGAGCCCATCTTACAACACTTTTTATCACTCGCTCCTCCCTGCAAGCAGGGTAAAAGCATTTGGGTTATTTGTCGGCACATGCACCCGGGGTATCGGGTTTTCGGGTTATCGGGGGTGCTTCGATAAGTTCATGTCACCCAAGGTGAATGCCGTTTTGCGGCATGATCCGCCTTTGGGTTTCTCATGGACACCCGGCAACCCGTCACCCGAGCACGAAAATCCCGGCCTTTTAGATACGCAGGCCTGCTTCATCCCGAATTTCTAATCCAAACCTCATAAGAACCGGTTATTATACAGCGTTAATACCTGTTGTTCCCAGGAAATAAACGTGCAACACCCTTCCTCAAACCGTCGCTTGTTCGGCTTTTCCCTTGTCGAACTGCTCGTCGTCATCGCCATTATTTCTGCCCTTACCGCGCTCATGCTGCCGGCCTTGTCCAACGCCCGCGAACGCGCCCGCCAGGTACTCTGCGCCGGCCAGTTGCGCACCATGGGCACCGCCTGGTTTGTTTACGAGCAGGACTACAAACAGCTCCCCATGGGCCGCTTCAACGACGCCCGCAACCACCTCCAAACCGAAAGCGTCGATGCCCTGCGTGAGCACTACGCCGTCGCCGCCAAGGTCAGCATCTGCCCCTCCTCTTCCGCCTTCCCCGCCGCTGGCAGCACCTGGAACGCCCCCGGCGTCCGAGGCGGCAAAACCACCTACTACTACCTCGGCGGCTTCGGCGGCGCAGGCACCGGCTCCGCCACCCTCTACTACGGCACACGAAACACCGGCTGGGGCAAAAACCAATTTGAATCCCTCGCCGACGGCTTTGGCCCCATCCTCACCACCCTCCGCAAAGACCTCCCCAACGCCCCTTCCCTAAACGACCAATTCATGATGAGCGATGTCGCCGACCAGCTCCCCATGAGTTCCAACTACCTCCCCGTCCTCCCCAACCACATGGGCCGCGCTGACGCCATAAACCCCGCCGGCACCAACGTCCTCACCGCAGACGGCCGCGCCTCCTGGCACGCTCTCTCCAACGGCCTCGGCGGCCAATCATGGATCTACTGGGTCACCGCAGGCTCCGCCGCCAGCGAAATCTGGTGGACCCCAGGCTTCATCCCACCCACCTCCGTCACCTACATGCCCTGAACGACAAACCCGGCCCCTCTTCGCCGTAGCCCGGATTAACTGCCCTCTCCGGCTGCCCCGGCCCCCGTTTTCTCTGAATCCGGTTGCCCTGCCGTCCTCCCGCGAGCCCACTTTGCGCTCCACGGCGTTGTACCATTACATTTCCGTCCACCAAGCCGTTGAACATCGAGAAAGCAAACCCACCATGACCGATACCGCCTCTGCCTCAAACACCTCCGGCATCCTCGCCGAAATGACCATCGATGATGTCCGCGCGTTTAACGCCCAGGTCGCCGTCATCAGCATCGGCTCCACCGAGCCTCATGGCCCCCATCTCCCCTACGGCACCGACACCTATCAAATCGACGCCGTCAGCTCCAAAGCCGTCCGCCATGCCAACCACAACGGCGGCCGCGCCCTCATGCTCCCCACCCTTCCCATCAGCAATAACGTCAACTTCAAAGCCTTTCCCTTCGCCTGCCGCATCGGTGTCCTCACTCTCATGAATGTCCTTCTCGACATCATCAAGGCCCTCGAAGAAGACGGCATCAACAAAATCGTCATCGTCAACGGCCACGGCGGTAACCCTGACACCATCCAGGCCACCATCCGTCAGCACATCAGCCTTCACCCGCCCGGCAAGGGTGCCTTCGTTTGCATGCTCCACATCGGCGCCATGCTCCCCCAACACGTCAAAGACATGATTCAGCACCCCTCAGACCACGCTGGCGAAGGCGAAACCTCCCGCATGCTCTACCTCCGGCCGGACCTGGTCCACCCTGAAAAGTTTGACAACTTCCCCATGCAGAAACCCACCCTTGGAGACCTCCGCCCAGGCCGCGTCTTCTTCGTCCGCCCCTGGCACGGCTATCTCCCCGTCAGCGCAGGCGGCGAAACCCGCCTCAGCACCGCCGAAAAAGGCAAAGCCCTCATCGAAGAAGACGCAAAAGCCATTGCATCCCTTCTCGTCGATCTCACCCACGCCCCCCTCAACGACCTTTTCCCCTACCCTTCTCATCCCCTGGCCCCCAAAACCTAAGTTGTACCGCGACACTTTTAAAGCGTGAGTGCCTGGGTTCCTGCATGAATGTCAGGTCCCACCTCTAAAATCCATACTTCACTTCATAACTCGTAACTCATAATCCCATCTCCACTTCCTCTATTGACACGCAGTCTCAATCCGACCTACTATTGATTAGATTCTGAAACCTGGTTGTTTCATGATCGGCCGTCGCCCCAGGCAGTTCGCGCGCGCGAAGCCACGATTTTCACCCGTAAAGCTTTATTCCGGGAATCAAACATGCCGTTGCGAAAACCTCTCGCTGCCCTTTTCAATGCTTTTGAACGTCTCATCTCCCGCCGCCCTCAGCCCGCTTCGCTGGCTCTTGAACCCCTGGAATCCCGCGCGCTCTTCTCCGCGGGGGACCCTTCACGTCCGCAGCCGGTCCTCAACAACATCATCATCGACAAAGCCGCCTACGGTATCGGCGACGACATCCGCGCCGTTGTCTATTTCAGCAACTGGATGCCTAATTTCTCAGTCCATCCGATCGGTGAATTGGAGAGCCTTGCTCCCACGGGCATCTGGCTTTACCTCGACATCGACAAAAACAACAAAATCACCGATGCCGACACCACCATTGGCTACAGTTCGATCGACTCCAGGTCTCAAATCTCCGTCAGCACCACAGACCTGCCCATCGGCCACCACACCCTTCTGGCTCGCGCCGCTTTCTCCACGGACGATTCCAATCCATTGTCTCTGCCCACCGCCGTCGTCTCCACTTCCATAGATATCTATCGGGCCGTTACCTCCATCACAATCGCTCCGGACAAGGAAGCGCTTACTTACACCGACGAGAACGGCAATTCCGTCACCGCCACCCTCACCGGCCCCGGCACCATCCGCGCATTCTTCAGCACTCCTGAAGGTGAAAACTCCGATCCAGACATTCTCCAGGTTCTCAACCCCACGCTCAGTTCCAATCTTAAAATCCAGCTCTCCGCGCCCGCAAACACCTACACCGAAATTGAAACCCTCACCACGGCCTCTCTGGTGACATCCGCGTTTGAATATGCTTCCAGTCGCCCACCCGGCACCCTCTACATCATGTCGATCGAGCCTTACAGGCCTCCCACCGATTACCCGCTGGGCTCCATCGACGCCCCCGACGTTGACATCACCAAAAGCTTCCAGATTCACGGCAAAATCAACTCCTACAAATTCCACAGCGTCTCAAAATCAAGCATCCTGATCACCGACCCGGGTTATGGCACCGGGCCGATCATCGGCGGTCCCGATTACTTTCTCCCCTACGAACCCAGCTTCCCGGTGTATGGGCCCAGCCGTCCCGCCTTTATCTCCATCGGCACAGACAGTAGCGCCAATGTCCGCGGGAACGATGTCTCCGTCTACTTCGCATTCTCCACCCTCACCTATAACCTCGGCTACTGGGGTGCCATCTTCTCTCCCGCGAATGAATCCCGCTACGTCGAACCCGGCTCAACACTCTGGTTCTATCTCGATAACGACAACGACGGCGCCATCACCGCCGCCGACACTGCTTTGGGCTCAGCCACCTCAGCCGATAGCCGTTTCACCTTTTCGTCGGATGATCTGGCTCTCGGCAAACACAAGCTTCTCGCCCGCGCTACCTCTTCGGTGTATTCCGCGGACTACGAAGGCAACCCCAACCTCGTCGGCGTTACGGAATTCACGCTCTACCGCTCCGTCGTTTCTTCTACCCAGACCGATAAGAAGGAAACCCTCACCTACACCGACGCCAATTCCCGCAAGGTAAATGTCACGCTCACCGGCCCCGGCTCATTCCAGGCTTACTTTGAAACCGAAGAAGGGGTCGACGGCGACGCCTCCATCATCCGCCTGCACAACACCACCACTGCTTCCGCTCTCGCCTTCGCCATCCCCGGTGCGCCCAATGCATCCACCTCCATAAAAGTCATCAGCACCGACGACTTCATCAACCATTACGCGGGCGACAGCCAATATGGCTGGCTCACCATCGCCTATCCCCAGGTCATTGTCACTCCCGTCCCTCCGCCTCCGGCCAGCCCCCTGGGCTCCCTTAAATCCATCAGCGGCGCATGCATCGATCTCACCGAATCGCTTCGCATCCCCGGTTACATCTCCTCGATCGTTCTTCATGATGTCACCGATGCCCGCATCGTCATCAGTGCATCCCCCAAGGGCGCTCTGGCCGTTACCTTCAATGACGTGACCGAGTCCAGCCTCTATGTCGTCGGCAACATCTCCACGCTCCGGGTCAACTCTTGGTCGGGCACTGGCGACCTCGAAGCCGATACCATCGGTTCGATCTTTAGCGCCGGCAACTTCTCTGCCTCGGTCTATACAAACACTTACGACACCAACCGTCAGGTCATCGGCGTCGTCAATGTCAAAGGTGTCATCTCCGGCAATTGGAGCCTCAATACCCACACCGACCTGAATAAAATCGGCTCCATTACCGCTGGCTCCGCCTATGACTGGCATCTCCTGGCTGGCTCCGTCGGTTCCATCACACTCGGGCCCAATTCCTCATCCAATGTCTCGATCTCCGCGATGACCATCAATTCATTGGTCATCAATTCGGATATCGAAGGCCTCACCCTCAACCTGAATAATCCCACGTCATTCCGTAACGCACTGGGCCGGCTCCTTGTCCGCGGCAACGCTTCCAGCGTGAACATCTCCAGCATTGGCGCCGAAAATACCGGCAGCGGCCCCCTGACGTTCCAGCAGAGCATCCTCAACTCCAACATCGTCTTCAACGGCCACGTCTCATCCTTCACCGCAGGCTCCATGTACATGACGACGGTGCAGGGAACCAGCATCGCCTCAGTGCGCGTCTTGGGCGATGCCAACAACGGCAACTTCATCGCCTCGCGCGAGCTGACCACCTACAACGTCTGGGGTGCCGTCATTCCCAATCCCGGCGCATCCGGCATCGGTTCCGTCTTTATCGCCGGGGAATTCAGCAATTCCTACATCCAGTCCAATGCGTCCATTGGCCTGGTCCAGGCGGGTTCCTACGTCGCGGCCTCGATCAGCGCCTCCGGCCGAATCAATTCCATCATCGCCACCAAGGGTTCCATCGACGGCGTCATTTCCGCTGACATCATCGGTAACATCCGCAGCGCAGACTCTCTCCAGGCCAACATCTTCGCCTCCGGCACCATCGGGTCCATTGACGTCCGAAACAACACCATCAACTCATCCATCTCATCCGTCGGCAGCCTCTTCTCCTTCGCCACCGGCACGCTGATCGACAGTTCCATCTCCGCCGGCTCTTATTCCGGCGATCTTTTCCATTACGCCAACCCCGACGCCTACATCGGCGCTGTCCTCGTCCGCAACCGTAACTACGACGGCGGCCCCTCTTTCGCCCGGTCCATCATCAACGCCCCCCAGATCAACCGGGTCTCCCTGCGCACCATTTCCTTCGAAAATAGCGGCTACACCTCCGGCATCTTCGCCACCCGCTACATCGGCCGCATCACCAGCGACGACCTCCCCTCCGTCCTCAACATGACCCCCCTCTCGCCCCCCCAATACCACACCGACTTCGTCATCAAAGTCGTAGCCGACGTCGAATAGACGCTTTGTTAGCATCACAACGCCAGAACCCGCATTTCTGAAGGCATGTTCTCATCCGCGTGAGCACGCCTTCTCCGATCCCCTCTCCCTCAGGGAGGCTTTGCCCATAAACTCACCTGTCGGTCGGATTAGACGTCTTCGTCGTAATCCGACCGACCGTTTTACGACCGAAACCCCATTCCCCATCACCCGCCAAACCCACCCAGTTCCCTCTGCCTTTTACCTTTTACCTTATCCCTTGTACCTTCCCCCCCCCTCTCCCTGAGTCAAAACGCCCTTTTAACCTCGATTGTCAGCCGCAAGCCTTCCGGCAGGCTACACTTTGCGCATGAGTGTTTCCGCGCCACCTGAACCCAAGCCCAAACCGGCACGGCAAAGCCCGCCGTCCGGCTTAAAGTCGCATGCGGCGCAAACCAACGATGCCGTCAGCCAGCTCCACGCCGGAATCCCCCAGGGCGTTCTGGACCCCACCGAAACCGTTCTCATGGTGGTCAAACCCAGCGCCTGGATGATCGCCCTCGACGCCATGCGCACGCTCCTCATCGTCGGCTGCCTGGCTTTCCTTGCTCTGAGAATGCTCCCCCAATGGATTGAATCCTTAGACGAGCAGCTCATCTACGCTGTCTCCGCCAGCATCATCAGCGCCAAGGTTTTCTGGCTCTTCATCGGCTGGGTTTGGCGGCTCTACATCCTCACCGACAAACGCGTCCTCGTCATCTCAGGCGTCCTGCGCCTTCACGTCCACGAACGCCCCTTAAATGCCCTCCAGGGAGCCCAGGTCCATTACACCTTTCTCGAACGCATTCTGGGCCTGGGCACCCTTGGCTTCATCGTCACCGGCGCCGCCGGCCAGCTCCTCTGGCGCAGCGTCGCCCACCCTGAAAAAACCGCCGCCCAGGCTTGCAAACTCATCGAACGCTACACCCGCTGAACACGTTCCCAATAAAAAAAACGCGCATGGCGGATCTCCGCCATGCGCGCCCTTGATATCAATCACAAACCCTTACACTTCCACTTCTGCAAAGTAGATGTCTGAAGGGTTAAACGTCGTCGCCTTGTCCGCCGTCGCACCCGGCTCCCAAGCATTAATGTAGTGGGGCGACAGCACTCCCTCCAGATACGCGTGCATGGAGTAGTAGCTCACCAGCAGCCGGCCGTCTTCGCCCACCAGCATGCCCGCGTACGAGCAATCGCCCGCACCCGGCAACTGGATCACTGCCCGCACCTTGCCGCGCGTAAGCTCCCAGATCATCACGCCCGCCGACGAGCCATGGCAGTGCGTCGTCCGTCCGTCCATGCCCGCATGCGTACGTCCGCACACATACAGCGCACCCTTGGACTGCACGATCACCGGCGCATGGATATGCACGCCCAGCTCGTGGTATTCCCACTGGGTGTACGGTGCCTTGGCGATCGCCAGCAGCGCCGTAAGGGGTGCCTTGTTCCTGCGCGTCACCGTCCACAGTTCGCCCTCGGGGCTGAACCACATGCCCGTCTCGCCCAGTGACATGCTCTCGTCGCCGATCCGGCTGATCGTCTTCCAATTCACCAGGTCATCGGAAACCATCAGTTCAGTGATGTATTCCCGTCCGTTGCTGCGGTCCTTGGGAAAGTTGTAGCAGGTGCCGTAATACCGCCCGTCGTGTTTCACTACGCGCCACATCCAGTGGTTCACCGGCAGGTTCATCTTGATGGGCTTTTCCCAGTCCCAGCCGTTATCGGTGAACGCCACGTACTGCACCAGTTCCCGCTTGGTGTGCCCGCCTGCCCAGGTTGGGAAAATCGTCGCCATCCGGGCATCGCTCATCGGCACCAGCTTCGGATCGCGCACGTCTCCTTCCAGCTTGATGCGGCTCACTTCCCGGAATCGTGTCTTGTTGGAGCTCGCGGCGAAAACCGCCTCCCCATCCATCGACACATGCCCCGCACCTTTGCGGTATCCGATGAAATACTGGCCCTGCCAGTATTGCATATCGGTAAAAGCATTGTGAAGCCCGTCTCGAGTCACAGTCTGCATACGGATCAATCGCGCCATGGTGGTGTTTCCTTTCTGTAAGAGCACCGGTGATGTTTCGGCCGGGAACAGACCCCAAAGCCGAAACCTATGGCATAGTCGCCCACATTGGGCCGCGAAGATGATACCAAGCCTTACCCCACCTCCAACCAACCCGGGTGGCACAGCACGGCCCGAAGCAGTGCTGTGTCTTGCTCGCGCCAATAATAAACCTCTCACGCCATCTCACCCCAAAAATGCGTTAGTACGGCAACACTAGAACCCGCAATTCCGGGTGGCATGCTCTCGTCAGCGTGAGTATGTCTTCCTTTTCAATCTGTGCTTTTTCTTAAGGCCAAAGGCCCGGCTTTTATGACAGCCAGGGTCGTAGCGCTTCCCAGCGCAGGCCCTGGTGTAAACAACCCCTTGATTGATTCTTCTCGTTCTTCTCTGCAAGCGCTGAAATCGCGGCCCCATCATTTTTTCTCGAAGATCCAAATCCCTCACGCCTCCCGCCCACTCATCTCCTCATGCCACCGCCGCAAACGATTCAGCACCCACATCACCTCATCGCCCGACCCATACTCCACCACTTTCACGCACCCGCGCCGGACAGTGTTCACGTGAATTTCCCGCGTTGGATGATTCTTCATCTCAGCGGGAAAGTCTTTCTCGCTCACGAACATCCAGTCGCTGTTGTACCGGCTGATGGACCGGATCTCACCGATAGGGATCACCACCGTCCTGCGTGCATTTTGATCATCTGAAACCACCGTCAGCCCATTTCGGTCTGCCGAAATCTCATACGTCATTCGAGCGCATCGGATGGCAGAGCGCAGACTGATTATTCCCAGCACGAACATTAAAACGCCCACCACGGCGAAAGTCGCTCCGAACCAATACGGCCGCCCTTGCGAATGCACACCCAAAACCACCGGCACAGCCATAAACGGCAATGCAAGGACAAACAACACCACAGGCCCCATGATCAAAATCCCACACTCGCTCAGCAGCACTCGCGAGAGCCGGATTCTCACCCCTTCCTCACTCTCCACCACCGCCATCCGCATTCCCACCGGATGCGGCCACTCCGCTCTTGTTTCCATCCCCAGCAGCCCGCGTAACTTTGCATCCGCAGCCTTCATCACATCGTGGACTTGCCCTCCTGCCAGCACCACGTTCTTGCCGTTCTTAAGAGCAATCGCCAACTGGTAATAATCCGGCGAATGGTCACTTTGCCACCCTCCATAGCGGATGTAAACCCCAACGATCTCCTTGCGCTCCCATGATTCCTCCCGCGCCCCGCCAAACCAGATCCGTGCCCGATAAAGCTTTTCCTGATCAACCCAAAGCTCTGTCCGGCCAAATGCCTCTCGCAACCGATGCGGCAGGGGATACACGCCTCCCACAATGAGAATCAATCCTCCTGCCGCAAACTCCCACCCATGCAGCAGGCCCACGCCCGCAACAGCAAACAACATAAGGGTGAATCCAAACCCCATGCTTATGAAACAAATCAAAAGCCCCATTCCGCCAATCTGCGACGCCGGCAACGCCGCCACCCGCTCCCCTGCACAACCCTCAGCTCCATCGCTCGGCGACATGCTCAAATCCTCCTCGTTGCCCACAAAGCCTAATATGCCAAAAATTTAATATCAACTCCAAAACTCCTCCCTGTAGGGTGCGGCCGAGTCCTCGAGGCCCACCACGCCGCCTCCCAGACCCGCCGACACACGAATCACCAAAACCGCACCACCCTCAAACCGGTGCTATTTTTGCTTGCCTTTAACTTCATCATGCCACCGATTCAACCGCCTCTCCAGCCAGCTCGCCTCCAACGGTGTTCGGCACTTGATGATCGCAACAGGTGTCACCGGCACGGGCTCGCTTCGCTTCACTCTTCCGGCTGTTGTGCCGCATTCCGGGCAGACTTTCGGGCTATGCCGCATGTCATACCCGCATTCCTCGCAAATCGCGGGTAACTCCTCGCCCCGTGCTCGGGCCAGCGCTTCATGCGTGATCAATTCCACCGTCAAAGGCACGCGCTTTAGCGCAGGTTCACCAAAGACCTCCCGCCGGATCAGCGCGATCTCACCTGCCGAAAACCTTTGCAAGTCCGTCTTCCCCTTAAAAACGGAACGGATCGCCAGCGATTCTGCATCACACGTCACCACAACCATCGTCTGCGCGCGTTTAAATGCAGTCCGCAAAAGGGCGCTCCCGATCCAGACCAGGACAAACGTAAAACCCACAAACAAAAACCCCGCCGCCACCATCGGCGGCAGGTTCGACTTCCCGCGCTGCATCACCCCTTTCGACGACAACAAACAGATCACCAGCAACATCCCAACCGCCAGCGGCAGTGACATGAACTCCACCCCCAGCCAGTATTCATTCCCGAATTTCCACGCCGGCACAGGCTGGAAGGTCACCTCCGCCCAACCCGGCCTCTCTTTCACCGTCACCGCCTTAACGCCAGGCGGCTTGCCCCAGTTCCACCAATCCCTCTCAGGTTCGTTCAGCAGCGCCAGTATCTCCTGGCAAAACCTACTCGCATCGTCTTCTGGACATGCTTTGGCCAACCTCACGCCCCTGCCATCTTCAAGCGTCAGCACCGCCTCATACCACTCGATTGACCCGCGATTCCCAAGCCTGCCCGCGATCGTCATCTCATGCGAAGTCCGCTTCCATTCCATTGAAACATTGCAAATGCTTTCCCTGCGCCACGCAGTCGTACGTTTAAAAACCCACCATCGGCCTTCTCGATAAAGATTCGTCTCATCGGCTCGGTACACCGTCCGACACAACCCATCTCTAACGCCTGCGACGATCAGCCAAAGCCCACCCCCGGTCAGGACCCACCCCAAAACAGGCACCACAAACCAGCCGGTCTTTGTATAAAGGCCGGACCTGTCCTGAAAAACCGTCAGCAGCACAATTCCAACCCCAGCCACCACCCATCCGGCCACACCCGCGCCAATGATGGAACCAACCCGCCGCACCGGCGCAGCCACCTCCCGGATCGTCGCCTCACTCGCCACTGCGGCCCCCTAGCACTCAATGATCCACACTCTGCTCTTCAATTCATAGCTCATAATTCCCCCTCATTCCGCTTCTTCCACCACAATCTCTTCTTCGCCCGCAGCCTCTTCTCCTGCCGCCGCTTCGCCCGCGGCCTTCTTCGCCGCATACGTCGCGCGCAGCTTCGCCCTTCGGTCCGCCGCCTTCTTGGCTTCCGGGCTCGTCCATTCGTAATCGATCTCACCCGTCTTAGGGTCGCGCCAATCCACCGTCTTGTCTTCAGATGCGTGCTGGTCCGCCTCAGGCCGCAGCTTCAAGCGGATCTCCGCCCCCGCGGTGTCCTGCACCACCACCAGCCGCTTTTGCCGCACCAGTTCCAGCGTCGCCAGAAACAGCCCGATTAATTCGCTGCGCCCCGTCCGGCCTTCAAAAATCTTCTGCAGCGTCATTTCGCCGGAAAACCCATCGCGCTTGAGTCGGTCCACAATGTCATCCGCATGCAGCGTGATGGGCGTATCGTCATAAGTCACGTTGTGCGACGTGTTATGCCCGATGGATTCCATCAGCCGCGCAAATGCCGAGCACAGGTCCAGGATGTGCGCATCTTCCAGGTCGATTATCACAGGCTCCGCTGGTTCCACATATTCCTGGTCCAGCTCCATGCGTGGCTTGGGCGTCGCCGCCGGTGGCTTGCGCGCAAAGCGCATCTCCCAGGTTTCGCGCCGCTTGTCCAGCAGCGCCGCGGCATCTTTCAGGCGTTTGTACGCCAGCAGTTGCTGCACCAGCTCATACCGCGGGTCCAGCGGGTTCTCCACCGCGCTCGTCGCGCTGGCCTCCTTGGTCGCTTCCTCCGGCTTGGGCACCAGCATCGCGCTTTTGATTTCCAGCAGCGTCGCCGCCATCACCAGGAACTCGCCTGTCAGGTTGATATCCACTTCTTCCAGCAGCTTGATGAACTGCAGGTACTGCTCCGTCAGCTTCGCGATCGGGATATCCGCCAGGTCGATCTCGTTTCGCCTCACCAGGAACAAAAGCAGATCGAGCGGCCCTGAATAGCTGTCAAGGTCGACCCGATAGTCTTCAATAGAGTGTGTTGCGCCCGTCATCCTTGACGCTCCTCATGTTCGATGCAACTGCAATGCAGCCGTGCACGTACAGGTCTGTTAAACTTGGGCACCAAGGTATCACGAAACCGCCTATGAACCAAGTTCAATTTACACCCTCGTTGACCCCTCAGGAGCTGATTGCCCAGCAAGACTTTGCCATGGAGGTCCTCGCCGCCGAGGCGCGCGCCGTCCAGGCCATCAGGCTCACTGACGCCTTCCACGCCGCCGTCGACCTCCTGGTCACCAAAACCGGCCACCCCGAAGGCCACCAGCCCGGCGTCGGCTCCCTTGTCATCGGCGGCCTGGGCAAATCCGGCCTCGTCGGACAAAAACTCAGCGCCACCTTCGCCTCCACTGGCACCCCCAGCCACTTCCTCCACCCCTCCGAAGCCATGCACGGCGACCTGGGCAAAATCCGCAAAAACGACGTCGTCCTCCTCCTCTCCTACGGCGGAAACACCCACGAAGTCGTCCAACTCGCCACCTTCCTCCGCCAGGACGGCGTCCCCATCCTCTCCCTCACCGGCAAAACCGAGTGTGATCTCGCCCGCCTCGCCACCTGCGCCCTCACCGTCGGCGATGTCACCGAAGCCTGCCCGCTCAACCTCGCCCCCACCGCCAGCACCACCGCCATGCTCGCCCTGGGCGACGCCCTCGCCCTCACCGTTAGCCGCCGCCGTGGCTTTAGCGCACAGGACTTCAAAAAGTTCCACCCAGGCGGCACCCTCGGCCGCGAACTCACCCCCATCCTCGAAGCCATCCGCTTCAAAGCCGGTCAAAACCTACCCCTCATCGCCCAGACCGAAACCGTGGAGGCCGCCTTCAAGCGCGCCGAATCCGCCGCCCAGGGCTCCCGCCGTGCCGGCGCGCTCATCATCGTCGACTCCGCAGGCAAGCTCGCCGGCATTTTCACCGATGGTGACCTCCGCCGTCACCTCATCAACACCGGCCCCACCGCCATGGCCCAGCCCATCGGCCAGCTTATGACCAAAAACCCCAAGCGGCTCTCCTCCGACGCCCGAGTCCGCGACGCCGTCCAGATCGTCCGCGAACTCCGCATCGACGAAGTCCCCGTCGTCGACCCCGAAGGCAAACCCGTCGGCCTCATCGACGTCCAGGACCTCATGGCCCTCAAAGTCATCGAAGGCTAGTGGTAACCGGGTTTCGGGGCTCGGGTATCCCAAATCCACGACATCTGATATCTGAATCTTTCTTTTTACCCGAACCCCGAGACCCGAAACCCTCTTCATGCTCGACACCATCCAACTCATCGTCTTTGACTGCGACGGCGTCCTCACCGACGGCTCCATTTACGTCGACGACCACGGCCACGAAACCAAGCGCTTCTACGTCCGCGACGGCTTCGCCATGAAGCTCGCTCCCACCATGGGCCTGCAGGTCGCCGTCATGACCGGCCGAGGCAGCCGCAGCGTCGCCATGCGCATGAGTGAGCTCGGCATCGAAAACTACATGCAGAAAGTCAGCGACAAGGGCAAGGCGCTCGAACAGCTCTGCGCCAAGCTCAACCTCACGCCCCAGCAGGCCGCCTTCGTCGGTGACGACCTCATCGACATCCCCGCCATGCGTCGCGCCGGGCTCCCCATCGCCGTCGCCGACGCCGCCCAAGAAGTCCGCGACATCGCTCAGTTCATCACCCACGCCCCAGGCGGCCGCGGCGCAGCCCGCGAATCCGTCGAACACATCCTCAAAGCCCAGGGCAAATGGGAAACCTTCCTCAAGAAATATCAAACCTGATTTCGCCGCCGCCAAACCTCAACTCATCCCACGCACAAACTCCCGTGTACTTCTTCCATCCCACTCGCCTCACGCTACAATGCCCCATACCGCGGGCACACATCACCTGCTTCGTTCTAAAACACACGTCCTAAAACCTCTATCAGGATCATCTTCATGAAATCATCGCTCCTCATGACTGCTCTCGTCGCTCTCCTTGGCACCAGCCTCATCTCCGGCTGCGCCTCTCACAAAACCGCTGAAGTCGGCAACGTCAGCCTCGTCGGCACCTGGCTCGGCGAATCCAACACCGTCACCTCCAAGTGGGGTTACGGCTCCGGCACCCGCACCCTCGTCGTCGTTGATCAGCACGGCACCGAGTTCACCGGCGAAAACACCTTCACCTTCCGCTCCGATAAACCCATCCCCGCCTCCAAGCTCAACAGCACCTACGACGCCTCCTCCGGCATCGTCAAGGCCTCCAAGAAAATCATCGGTACCTACAACCCCGAAGTCGGCTTCATCAACATCGCCGAAGTCGACGGCGGCGGTACCTTCATGGGCAAACTCCTCGACAAGGACACCATGGAAATCACCTTCACCGAAGCCGGCGAATACGCCCGCGTCTTCCGTGTGAAACTCACCCGCCAGGGCGCCGCAACCCGCAAGTAATCCAACCGCCTCCGCAGACAATCAAAAAGAGCTGGGCCGCACCTCGCAGCCCGGCTCTTTTCTTTTCAATCAACCTCTCTCCGTCATGGGTGCCTCTTCACCGGGAGCGCCGGCATCCTGCTGGCTCCCCATCACCACACTCCCCCGACATGAGTGCTCGTATCATCAACGCGCCACATCATGCAATAACACCCCTTTTGTTTGCATAGCCACAAAAAAGGGTGGTTCCCCCCAACCAAACATCAATCAACCGCCTCTCTTTCCGATCATCAGAGAGCCGTGCATGCCCGCGATTCCATCGGCGGCTCACCGCACAGTTGCACCCCCCGCCGCTCATGCCCTATCGTGTGCGCTTTCCAACCTGCCTTTTATCCGCATAGACTCAGGAATCGAGGGTTAACCATGCTTGTCATCATGTTCATACTCACCGGCGCCATCATCGGCGTCGCCTCTGGAATGATGGGCATCGGCGGAGCCATCCTCCTGGTCCCCTTCCTCACCCTTGTCTTCCACTTCCAACATCGGACCGCCGTCGGCACCAGCCTCGCCATGCTCCAGCTTCCCGTCGGCATCCTCGGCGTCCTGGCCTATCACAAAGGCGGGCATGTCGAAATCAAAACCGCCGCCTTCCTCGCCGTCGGATACTTCGGCGGCGCCTGGCTCGGCAGCCAGATTGCCCTCGCCGAAATCATTTCCCAGGCCGCCCTCCAGCGAATCTTCGGCGTCTTCATGATCTACGTCGCCTTCAACATGATCTTCAAAAGTGAAGAGCATGCCTGGGCCACCATCGTCGCCATCGCTGCCGCCGCAACCGGTTGGGCGCTCTTCATCGCCGCCAAGCTCATCGGTAAGCAACTCGCCCGCCCCGTCACCGTTCAGGACGCACTCCAGCACCGGCTCACCCAACCCATCGAGCGTGAATATGACATCTAATCCCCCGCCCACCCGACTTCTCTACGGCCTTAAGGAATGGTCCATCGTCTGCGACCTCCTGCTGGAAGCCAAGCTCGCCCTCTTGCTCCGCAAAGGCGGCATCCACGAGTCCTCCGGTCCCGGCGTGTTTGAACTTGAACACCCCTGGTTCGCCCTCTTCCCCTCCTGGGCTCATCAAAAACCCGAAATGATCAAGCCTGAGCACCGCGGTCGCGTCACCGTGCTGGCCGAGCCTCCCGTCATCCCCATCCCCGGCTTTGGCAATGCCGCCCGAATCTGGCAGATCAAAAGCCGCGATCGCTTCGACCGTCTGGAAAACCTCCACTGCTGGACCCAGGCGCAAATCGACATGCGTTTCGACTACAAGCCTCAGAACCCGCTCTACCTGATGGCCGTACGGATCTACCGGCTCCCCAAAAGCGTCAGCGTGCCCAATCACACCGAGTACGCTGGTTGTAAAAGCTGGGTGCCCTTCCGGCCCAGCGAAGAGCAGGAAACCCAAGGCTCCACCCCAGTCATGAGTGACGATGCGTTTTCGTCCCTCGTCGCCCAGGTGGACGCCACTCTGGCATAAAGGCCCACCATTTGACTCAGGACCTGTCTCCAACCCCCCAGCAGCCCCCGCACCACCCCGAAGCCGCCCCAGGCAGCTTCGAGCTCTACGTCATCATCGCCGGCATCTTCCTGGGCATTCTCCTGGGGCCTGCGGTCCTGGGCCGCCTCGCGCCTGAGGTTTACGACAAAGTCATCGCCAACCGGGTCCAGCCCAAAACCTCGCTTGCCGACTTTGAACAGCAGACCTTCGAGCTTCAAGCCAAACTCGAAAGCACACAAGCCACCCCCGCCGCCATGGGCGAATTCCTCACCGGCCGCGGCATTCAGCGCGAACGCATCAAAAACGAAGACCAACTGGAGCTCATCCGCGCCCAGCTTCGCGGTCTCAGCCGCTCCGTCGCCCTCATCATGGCCATCCTTGTCGTCATGGTTCTGGAAACCATCATTGATCCCATCTGGCA
The DNA here is from genome assembly GCA_964542875.1 of uncultured Phycisphaeraceae bacterium. Classification (GTDB taxonomy): domain Bacteria; phylum Planctomycetota; class Phycisphaerae; order Phycisphaerales; family Phycisphaeraceae; genus CAZGOM01. The sequence continues at coordinate 38,534 of CAZIWA010000022.1, read as the reverse complement.
GCTCGCCCGCGCGCGCCTCCAGGCCGCCCGTTACCTCCTCATGGGGTTCTGGGTCGCCCTCACCCTCGCCCAGCCGGTTTTTCTCGTCGGATTTCCACTGGCTTTTTTCTTTGCGATGATCCTTCTCATCACCGTCAGCGTATTACTTTCATCCTGGCTTCAGGAACGCGCCAGGGTCAAAGCCCTCCAGACGTAAAACGACAGTCGCGCACAACAGCGCAAATCGGGGAACTTTCGTGCCAAGCGGTAAGCAAGAAGTGCAAAAAACCACGGCAAAACCCGCCGCATCCTGCCCTCAAACGGGCCGCAAAGGGTTTCCCCTTGCCTTTCTGCTTGCCTTGGCTTCCCTCGCATTCGCCTCCGGCTGCATGGAGGAAACCTACATCTACGAAGCCTGGGGCGACCTCAAAGGCATGTCCGACGAAACCCAGGCCAACGCCATCAAAGCCAAGAAAAACAGCGACAAATCCGGTGCCGGCAACTTCGGTATTCAGCTCATCTCTTTTGAGGGTGAACAGCACGCCAACCGCGCCAACCTCATCGCCAAGCGCCTCAGCAACGAAAACAACATGACCACCGTCTGGGTCCAGACCGCCGAATCCCGCTCCGCCGTCATGCTTGGCCGCTACCCCTCCCCAGACACCTTCCACGCCCAGGAAGACCTTAAAAACGCACGCCGGCTCACCATGGACGGCATCCGGATCTTTGAGAACGCCAACATCATCGCCCTCACCGCGACCGGCGACACCTCCCTGGCCGGCTTCGAGCTCTCCAACAACCCCGGCGACTACTCCCTCCAGGTCGGCTTCTACACCCCCGACCGAGGCGGCGCCGACTACCAGAAAACCGCGGAACGCATCTGCCAGCAACTGCGCCAGCTCGGCCACGAAGCCTATTTCCATCACGATCCGCAAGTCCGTCAATCCAACATCGTCGTCGGCGTCTTTTACGAATCCGACCTCATCACCCTCGAAGACGGCACCCGAGCCTACACCGACAAAATCTACCGCCTCCAGGAAATCTTCCCCTACAACCTCGACAACGGCGACGTCATCGAAACCCAAACCAGCGTCATCGTAAAAGTCCGCCGATAATCCATATCAACTTGTAATACCATTGCGCTTCTTGCCCCCTCGCCCCCAGGAGACCAGACCCTAGACCCCAGCCTCTTCTTCGCGTCTAATCCGCCGCTTCCCCAACTCTTCCACCAGCACTCGCGCCAGCTCCCGCTTCACATCCCCCACGCCCGGGCATTTCTCCCCCAGCAAATCCGCCAGCCTCGTCACCGCACGTCCCGCCAGCCCGCACGGCACAATCGTCTCAAAATGCGCCAGATCGGTCGTCACGTTCAGTGCCAGCCCATGCTGAGTCACATTCTTGGCGATGCGCACTCCAAGTGCGCAAATCTTCGCCTCTTGCTTGTTTTCCAGCCTTACCCACACGCCAATCGCCTTGGGGTCAACAAAACTTTCGATGCCCAGCGACTTCAGATATCGCTGCACCACGGCTTCCAGCAGATGCATATAGCTTGATAGATTCAGCCCGTAATCCCCCAGCCGGATGATCGGATACACCACCACTTGGCCCGGTCCGTGATAGGTGATGTCTCCGCCGCGATCCGTCGGCTGCACCTCGATGCCCTGCTTCTTTAGTTCTTCTTCCGATACCCGCAGATGCGTTGCCGATTCCTTGCGCTGGCTCACCGTCACCACAGCCGGGTGTTCCACCAGAAACACCGCCTGCGCCGCGCTTAAGTCCACCACACCCGCATGCCGCTCACGCTGACGCGACAACGCCTGCGCATACCCCATCACGCCAAGATCAATCACTTCAATCGCCGAATGCTCAACACCCATAAGCCACTATTCTAAGCCCATCACGCCACGCGAAGCATCCCGTTAGCACTACGACGCTAAAACCCTCGATCCTGGGTGGCATGCTCTCGTCCACGTGAGCATTCTTCTCTTCAACCTGCGCTTTTTCTTCAAGGCCAAAAGGCCCGGCTTTATAACAGCCTGGGTCCCAGCGCTTCCCAGCGCGTAGGCCCTGGTGCAAGCACCCTTGATTGATTCTTTTTCTTTCTTCTCTGCAAGCGATGTCAGCGCGGCCCCATCAATCTTCTTCTCGATCGCTCGAATGGAATCGTGCCGCTGTTATAGCGTTGCAGCGACCACCCGCCACGCGGCAACCCGGGCGCGCAACCACCCACCTTCCCCAAAAAACCACTCACTCCGCGTTTTGAACCTGCTCTTTGATACGGTCGATCGCGCCTTTGATTTCCACCACCGCCTGGGCGATCAGCACGTCATTGCACTTGCTGGCGATCGTATTGGCCTCACGCAGCATTTCCTGCGCAAGAAAGTCCAGCGTACGGCCTGAAGGGTCCGCGTAGCTGGGGCTCACAAGCTTATCGAACTGCTCCATGTGTCCCGTCAGCCGTGCGATTTCTTCCGCCACATCCACGCGCTCGGCGAAGATCGCCACTTCACGAATCAAATCTTTGTCGTCTACGCGTACATCCGTCCGCGAGAGCAGTTCATTCACCCGGGTCTTGATCCTGCCCTGGTATTCCTCAACCACCTTCGGCGCGCGCACGCGCACGATGGCGAGCCGGTCGATGATCACATCCCGGTTCTTGATCAGGTCCGCCAGGAGCGATTGCCCCTCCACCTGACGCATCGCCAAAACCTTCTTGGCCACTTCGATCGTGAGCTTTTCGATCACCGGCCGCGTTTTGGTCAAAAACTCCGCCCTGTCAGGGCTGCGCAGCACGCCAGGCATGGCCAAAAGCGCCGTCAGATCGATATTCACCGACTTGCCGTGTTCCCCCAGCGTTTCCTGGATCGCTTCCAGGTGCCGCACATACTCCAGCAATGCCGCGTCATTCACTTCCGCGGGCTGCCCGCCCGCGCCGGACCGGGTCTTCACCGACAGCGTCAGCGTCCCCCGGTTGATCTGCTTGCGCAAAAGCGCTTCCAGGTCCGCTTCAAGATCGTCCAGGATGTCCGGCAGCCGGATCGTCGCCTTGAAATACCGATTATTGACGCTGCGCAGTTCAACGCTGTAGTGGATGTCCTCCACCTGGGCGGTTGATTCCCCGTAGCCGGTCATGGATCGAATCACGCGCTTAGCCTCCGGTTGCGGGCTTGGTTGCAGGATCTGCAGGCACTGCGGGAGCGACAGGAGCCGTCCCCGGCGCCGCACCGGGCAATGCCGGGCTGGTGGGCTGGGTCGCAGGCTTAAGCGCCGCTGCCGCTTCTTCCTGTTTCTTGAGCTCGATCTTTTGTTCTTCCAGGATCCGGGCTTGAATCTGCGCCTCGGAGTCAGGCTTGCCCAGCTTGATCAGCAGAATCGAGAGCACCACAAATGCAACAAAGAACCCCACCGTCGTCCAGGTGAGAAAGTCCCCCGTCTTGGCGCCCAGCACCGAGCCGGAGCTCGTCGCGCCGCCGAAGGCGCCGGCAAGCCCGCCGCCCTTTGGTTTTTGAACAAGGATGATCAGCGTCAAAAACACGCAAACCATCACCAGCAACACGGCCAGGAGCGCCACGCTCCAATGAATATCGAGTAGAAACGGTGTCATTTTGATGTAATTCCTGACATGAGTCCTGTTGAATGATTCAAATCACCTGGCGCTGGCTGCGGTCACGATGGCGAGAAATTCTTCCGCCTTAAGTGAAGCCCCGCCGATCAGCCCCCCGTCGATATCCGTCTGCGCCAGAAGTTCCGCCGCGTTGCCCGGCTTCATCGATCCGCCGTATTGGATCCGGATCTCGCTGGCGGCCTTCTTGCCGTCCGCGCCGCCGGCAAACACCCCGAACTCAAGCGTGCTGCGCAGCCGGGCATGGGCCGCCTGTGCATCTTCTTTGGTTGCGTTCTTGCCGGTGCCGATGGCCCACACGGGTTCATAGGCGATCGTCACTTTGGCGATCTGCTCCGGCTTCAGGCCCGCCAGGCCAAGCAGCGTCTGCCCCATGTTGACATGGTCGGTCATGCCGGCTTCGCGTTCTTCGAGCTTTTCGCCCACGCACAGAATTACTTCAAAGCCCGCGGCCAGCGCCGCGCGTACTTTCTTATTGATCAACGCGTCGGATTCCCCGATCACGTGCCTGCGCTCGCTGTGCCCGATCAGCACCACCTGCACGCCCAGGTCTTTAAGCATCGCCAGGCTCACTTCGCCCGTATAGGCGCCGTCCGGCTGGAAGTAAAAGTCCTGCGCGCCCAGCTTCACGGTCGACTTCGCATCGGCGATCACTTTCGCCACGTCCGCCAGATGCACAAATGCGGGAAAAACCGCAACGTCGACCTTATCGCCGACCGTCAATCCCTTAACCACGCCCTGCGCCAGGCTGATGGCCTGTGCGCGGCTGAGATTCATTTTCCAATTTCCCCCGACAAACGGCTTACGACTGGCCATGATTACCTCAATCAATGAATGCGTTTAACGGAATCCAAGTCGGGGATTATAACGAGAAACACCCATGTGGGACCGCGCCGGCGAATCTTTAATAACTAATTGGTAGGGTGCGGCCGAATCCTTGAGGCCCACCACACCGCCCCCCCATCCCCCATCGACAGGATGAATCGCCAAAAACGTCCCTCCCCCAAACCGATGCTCCTCCTCCGCATTCTTCCTCTATAACTCCGCTTTGCTCTGTCTTCACTCCGATTTCAATCCTTGGGTTATTCAAACATCCGCCCCTTCTTTCCTCCCATCTTTAAATTTAATCCCTCTTTCCGCTTCCCCGTGCCTATGATCAACCTGCAATCAAGTGTCAACAACCCCCTTGCTTTTGACGTTACGACGCAGCTCTTTTTTCCACGCCTCTCCTAAACACGGCATCTAGTTAAATCGCGCCTGCATTCAAAACACAAAAAACGTCAATAAAATGAACACAATTCCCACGCCTCCCACAATCCGCTCCCTCAGAACCCCTCATCTCTCAACCGTTTCGCTCATAAACCACACGACAAAGCCCGGCCTCTATCTTGTTGATCGTTGACAACCGCATCGACGAAGGTATTGCCGTGTCAAATTTTATGGAATTCGCCAACCTCCCCGGTAGATCGGCTTGCACGGTTGAGTTTTTCAGTTACATTCTGCTGGACCGTACCCGTGTCCGGTTATATGTTCCAGTTTTAAGACACTTTTTACGCACGAAATGAGGCTGTTCAAGTGAGCCAGAGCAATACCCCGGGGAATTCCACCGGTCCCACCCTCGAAAGCGTTAGCACAGGCCAAGCCAACCCCGGCCAGCAGGCGCAGTTGCAGATCACCATCGATGACACTGCAACCCCTGTCACCTACAGCGCAAACGTGCGCGTTTCCAACACCGCAGAAGAAATCTTCCTCGACTTCGCAGGCGGCCTTCGCCCCACCGGCCCCGCCGCCGCGACCCTCAAGGTTGATGAGCGCATCGTCATGAACCCCTGGGCCGCCAAACGCCTCGCCCTGGCCCTCAATGACACCATCGCCCGGTACGAACAAACCTACGGCGAACTCGAGCTCGACGCACGCAAACGCGTCAAGCCCAGCAGCGGCCTGCGCGCTCCCTGATCTTTCCCGCTTAAAGCCGGCACCCCCTGGTGCCGGCTTTAAGCCATTGGTTTTCCGGGATAAAACAAGCCGGATTAAATTTCCGGCATAAACAATGCGTCCATGCGCGTTGAGTCTGAAATGTCCAGTTTCAATCGTGGGCCACGGACGGCCCTTGAGAGTCATGGATCATCGATGATCCGTGCACAATTGATTCCCAGATATCGGTCCTCGCCCTCGTCGTGGGGCAGCACCGAAAGGTAACGGAGTTTGGTATGCACAAGAGCAAGCGTCGGGTTCAGAAGTCCAAGCCCACGTCGTCCCTGGCCGCGTTCTTCTCCAAGAATTTCTTGGCTGCCCCTAAGCAGGAAGCACCTGCCCGGGAGCACGAAAACCGCTCTGTGCAGCTGATCGAACCCCTCGAATCACGCATGCTCCTCACCACCCTCGTCGGCGGTGATATTTTCTATTACCTCGACTCCCAAGGCCAGACCATCCGCGTCAGCCTCACCGGCAACGCGATCATTGAACTCATCGCCGCCACCGTCGATACCTCCGTCAAGGAACAGCCCCTCATCCTCGGCAACATGCCCGGACAGCTCAGCGGCGAACGCCTGTTCGACACCTCCGCCTCCCGCATCAACGTCTTCGGCGGTCTCGGCGGCGCTGACGCCGTCCGCATCATCGGCCCCACCTCCTTCACCGATGCAGGCAACGCAGCATTCAACTCCGCCGTCGCAAACTCCACCAGCTTCAAAGCCATCGCCACCAGCTCCTCCGGCGCACGCACCTGGGGTATCGACGTCGGCAGCTTCACCGTCAATGAAAAAGTCCGCACCGTCGTTAACCTCGTAGGCTTCGATCTCACCGAAACCTCCTCCACCGGCGCCACCAAGGCTTTCCTCCAGGAAGCCACCCTCAGCGAAGACATCCTCGCCAAGGTCAACCTCAAGGGCGTCCCCGCGAACTTCACCGCCGTCGCCATGCGCGATGCCAACACCATCTTCGCCGTCAACCAGGAAACCGTCTCCGTCGGCGGCAAGAGCCAGAGCATCGCCGTCCTCTACCAGTTCAACGCCTCCACCGGCGCTCAGCTCAGCCGTGGCGCCATCACCAACACCTCCAATAACTCCGGCTTCGGCGATGTCGCCCTGAACTTCGCCACCACTCTCGCTTTCGACCCCGCTGGCAACCTCTACTTCACCACCACCGACTACGACGGCCTCTCCACCGTCGACACCTCCGGCTTCCCCTCCGCACCCGATGTCGCCAGCAGCGTGCTTGACCCAGGCCTCGTCAAAGTCAGCACCCTCAACGCCACCTTCGGCCAGTTCACCAACCAGGACGTGACCCTCATCACCGCCCTGAGCAATAACAACAACTACGAAATCACCTACCCCCTCAACGGCCTCACCTACGACACCGTCAACGACACCTTCATCGGCACCGCTTCCGCCGATACCACCGTAGGCTCCACCCTCTTCACCCTGGCCAACGTCAGCGGTAACGAAGCCAACTACGGCTCCATCGTCCAGATCCAGAATCAAGTTGCCCTTAACACAGGCGGCACCACCGCCACCTCCGGCTACGCTGCCCGTGGCATCGCCTTCTCCCAGAACATCAACTATCAGTCCACCAGCTTCGCCGATCAACGCATCCTGGTCACCGCCGTTCAGGACAAGTCCGGCTCCGGCTCCTTCCTGGCCTCCATCGACCAGAACACCGGCAAGGTCACCCCGCTGTCCACCGCCGGCAGCATTTCCGACGGCGTGCTTGGCCTCACCAGCGCCACCACCGCCGGCGACACCCGCTCGATGATCTACACCATCGATCGCAACACCGGTAACCTCGTCCGCGGCTCCACCATCTCCATGATTGTCGACGCCAACGGCGCCACCACCGTCACGTCTTCCGAAGGCGCTGCCGTCCAGCCCGGCACCGGCGAGCTCTATTTCGTCGCCCGTGAAACCTACTCTTTCTCCAAGACCTCCGGTAAGACCACCACCACCTCCACCGCCCAGCTCGACAGCCTCTACCACCTCAACCCCAACGAATCCGGCCGTTCCCGCATCCAAAACAGCCTCATGGCCGTCGGCACCAACCACTTTGGTCAAACCGCCGACAAACCCCAGACCATTCAGGCCCTGGCCTTTGGCCCGCTGGACCCCCTCACCGGTCAATACCCCCTCTACGCATTCTCCGCCAAGCCCGCCGAAGGCGACGCAAAGGCCGAGGGTTTGATCGGTCGGGTCAGCCTCACCACCAGCGCCTTCTCCGGTACGCAGGCAGTCGTGCTTGGCGCAACCCCCGTCACCACCGCCACCGGTATCGCTTTCGCCCCGGATACCCCCGGCGTGGTCTACATCACCACCGGCACCGGCGCCACCAGCCAGATCATCCGGACCAACCTCCTCGATGGTCTCTCGCTCTCCATGGGCATCCTCACCGATCCCACCCTCCCGCCTGCCGCCGCCAACAAGAAAATCGCCGGCCAGGACATCGGCGACCTCACCTGGAACCCCTACCTGGTCGATCCGTTCACCGGTGAAGTCGGCGCCATGGTCGCCACCGACCTGGGCACCAACGAACTCATCTTCGTTGATCGTCGCCTCCGCTTCTCCCAGGCTGGCCTCTTCACCATCTACGTCTCCCAGACCGATGGCAATGCCACCCTCTCCATCACCCCGGTCACCGGCATCGGCACGGAAGCTGAAGCATCCTCGCCCTTCACGGGCAACTCCGGCTCCATCGCCATCAAGCAGTCCAACGTCGTCGTCGCAAGCTCCACCACCATCTACACCACCATCGCCACCCCAGGCGGCTCCGGCGGTGTCTACATCGGCGCTAAAGGCCTCTTTGATATCAAGGACGAAGACGGCAAGATCATTGAGCAGCGCCTCAACGTGCCTTACCTCTCCGCCTTCCTCCAGAAATCCATCGGCACACGCGCCGCCGGGATTGATGACTTCCTCATCTACCGCGATCCGTCCAGCCTCTACTACGACCCCAACATTGACCCCACTCTCATCAAGCCCGCTGACACCGTGACCCCTGGTCTCATCGTCGGCCAGTCCCTGCTGGACTTCTACGCCACCGATGTGCTCATCGCCGGCTGGCAAGGCGGCAGCGCCTTCAGCAGCATCACCGCCGTCTCCTCCTCGCTCTTCCCCGATGCCTACGGCACCCTCTACGCCACCGGCACCATCTCCGGCGTTCCCGTCATCGCCCGCATCAATGAAGCAGGCGAAGTCGTCCCCGGCCAAACCCAGACCCTCCGGTTCAACGGCCAGCCCATCTCCAAAGTCATGGCGATGGACTTCAACTACAGCAACGGCTCCCTCTACGCTGTCGTCACTCTCGTCGCCAACGGCCCGGCCACCCTCGTCCGCGTCAACACCGACACCGGCGCCGTCACCCGCATCGGCACGCTCGGCGCCAACGGCGTCACCGGCCAGACCGTCACCAATGTCGATGCCTTTGCGATTTCCCCCTTTGGTGGCGCTGCATACGTCGTCATGGGCAATGTGATGCAGCAAATCAGCATCGACACCGGCGCGCTCGTCTCCGGCAGCTATGCCACGCTGGCCTATAACGACCGCTCCGCGTTCGATATCGGCGCGATGGACTTCAACATCAACATGGAGCTCATCGCCACTGACACGCGCAACGGTCGCCTCGTCAGCATCGACTACTCCAACTTCTCCCTCGGCTCCATTGCGCTCGGCAGCACCGTCAAGACCGCCGCTGGCAGCCTCCCCGCCACGCTCGGCACCATCACCTTCGATTACACCACCGATCGTTTCATCGGCGCCAGCACGCAGAACTTCCTCTACTTCGCCCCCGCCGCCAACATCAACGATCGCCTCCTCGGCGGCGGCTTCGGCAGCGTCTCCTCCCTCTCCGCCACCGCCTCGGGCCAGATCTACGCAGTCAGCGCCTCCGACGGCATCCCCGTCATCGCTCGCGTCATGAACGACGGCAAGGTCGACATCTTCAGCCGCCAAAACCTCGAAATCAACGACATCCCCATCTCCACCATCTTCGGGATGGACTTCGGCGACGTTGGCTTCACCGGCGTCGAAACCCTCTACGCCGTCGTCGCCCTCACCACAGGCGGCCCCGCCACCCTCGTGAGCATCGTCCCCTCCACCGGCGCTGTCACCTTCATCGGTGAACTTGGTAACCACCCCGTCACCGGCCTCCCCATCACCACCGTCGACGCCATCTCCGTCTCCACGCGCCATGGCTCCATCTCCAACAGCCAACGCGGTATCTACGTCGTCATCGGCGACGTGATTCAGGAAGTCAACCCCTCCACCGGCGCCGTGGTCGCCAACCAGTTCGCCACCATCGCCTACGCCAACAACGCGAGCTTCGATATCGGCTCCATGGACTTCAACCAGTTCAACCAGCTCACCGCCATCGATACCTACAGCGGTCGCCTCGTCGATATCAACATGGCCACCTTCGCCTCAGGCTTCGTCACCATCGGCGGCACCCTTAAGACCCCCGCTGGCAGCGTACGCCCCACCGTCGGCGCCATCACCTTCGACCTCAGCTCCAACCGCTACCTCGGCACCGACAACGCCACCACCATCAACGGCAGCACCATCCCCAAGAAGGCCGGCCAGATCACCGAACCGATCACCGCCGGCTCCGCCGCCCTGATGACCTTCAACCTCACCACCGGCGCCAGCTCGCAGGACATCGATAGCGTCCTCATCGACGGCACCATCACCGGCCGGCTCGACTTCTCCGGCTCCGTCAACACCATCTGGGCCGGCTGGCTCATCACCGGTAACGCCAAGGGCAACGTTGAAGGCGACTTCAACCGCACCGAAGCTTCCGTCCAGTTGCCCGCCAACGTCCTCGTCGGCGGCGACCTGGGCAACCTCCTCGTCGGCACGCACATCGGCACCGATGGCGCAGGCACCGGCACCGGCCTCACCTACTACACCGGCACCGACATCGTCGTCAGGGGCCGCGCAGGCATCATCAAGGCTGCCGGCAACGTCGTCGCCAGCTACGATATCCAAAACAGCTCCACCATCGCCGGCTCCGGCCGCACCGCAGACGCAACCGATCCCGACCGCGATGACCTCGGCTATTCCACCTGGTCTGAAATCGAAACCCAGAGCCGTTACGGCACGGATACCCCGGGCCGCGCATTCTGGGACGCCCGCATCAACAACGCTAACTTCTACAACGACACCTTGGACACTGCGCAGTACCTCGGATCCCTCCGCTCGGGCTCCACGACTGTGCTCCAGGTCTCGGGCATGATTCAAAGCAACTTCAGCGCGCCCGATAAGGAAGACTTCTACGGAATCTCCCTGTTGGCCGGCCAGACCATCAACGTCTACACCAACCTCGCCGCCCCTGTCGGCTTCTTCATCTACGATCCCGATGGCCGCAAGATCACGTCCGACTACTCCAGCGCAACCTACTACGGCCATCAGGTTCGCTTCACCGCGGACCGGCCCGGCGTCTACAAGGTCGGCCTCTTCGTCGGCGACTACAACGCCCCTCTCTCGACCACGCACCTTGGGGACTATGAATACGTCCTCACCATCGAAGACGCTGGCGATCTCGCCCTCGCCTCCGTGGAAGCCGGCGGCAACGCCATGCTCATCACCGGTGACGATTCCACCGAGCTCTGGGGCGTCCGCAAGGGCGATCTGGGCTCCATCACCGCCGGCGGAATGGTCCTCACCGAAGGCATGCCCAACTTCGGCTACAACATCAACGTCATCAACGGCAACATCCGCAACATCATGGGCTCCTCCATCGGTGATCTTGCCAGCCTCGGCGACAACTACGACTTCTACCTCGAAAACGCCCCCTTCCTCAACGTTCCCAATGGCAGCGTCGGTCTCATCAAGTCCACTTCCGGCGACATCCGCCTGAACATGGACAACTTCAACCGTGGCAACTACGGCGCCACCCCCGGCAACGCCATCTCCATCGGCGGCAACTACCAGACCATCGACGCCGCTGGCAACCTCGCCGGCTCCCTCTACACCCGCAAGGGTATCGGCGTCATCCGCGCCGCCTCCGTCAGCAACTATTACGGCAGCCTCTCCGGTGGCTATCTCACCAGCTGGGAAACCCCCTTCGAAATCCGCCTCAACACCGACGCCACCGGCAACGACGGCATCATCGACCTCATCTCCGTCTCCGGCGACTGGGGTAACATTGGCACCGGCGGCGCTCCCATCACCACCGGCCCAGGCGGCAACGTCCGCTATATGACCGTCGGCGGCCAGCTCTGGGGCGATCGCTTCTTCGGCTCCCCCACCCTCGGCGAAGGCTTGATCCTCAACCCCGGCCAGACCTACACCTTCAAGGACGACTCCGGTAAGGTCCTCACCCTCATCCCCACGTCCAACACCATCGAAACAGACACCGAAACCGGTGAAACCGTCACCGTCGGCGCAAACCTCACCATCCTCGCCTACGGCATCCGTGGCTCCGGTGGTAGCGTCCTCGTGAAGCTCACCTCCAGCGGCGGCCTCAACGTCTCCGGCAACGGCGGCGAAATCAGCTCCGTCATCCTCGACGGCGTCGGCCACTCCATCGCCTTCGATGACGAAACCCAGCAGCTCAGCGTCGATACCTCCACCACCGGCACCGGCGGCACCACCAATGCCGACGTCAATATCGGCCTCCTCGTCAATGGCACCGCTAAGATCGACCTCTGGTCCGTCAAGGCCACCACCATCGACTTCATCATCAACAACACCGGCGGTGACATCGTCGGCATCGACGCCACCGACGTCGGCACCATCTTCTCCGCTGGCACCCTCGGCCTCAGCCGAACCACCACCGGCGCGATTCTCAACGGCGTCGAAGTCTTCGATAACTCCTACCCCTTCGTCGACCAGCGCTTTGGCATCACCGTCGCCCATGCCCTGAGCATCCAGGCCAACCTCTCGCTCGGTAACATCATCGTCACCAGCGCAGTCACCACCATCCGCGCCAATGCGGACGGCACCAACACCTCAGGCGGCTTCGAAGGCATCGCGGGCCCCATCGTCCTCACCGGCGAACAGGAAACCACCACCGGCACCGGTGGAACTGGCGGCACCGGCGGAACCGGCACAAACCCCAACGCACCCACCCTCCCCACCGATATCTTCCTCGGCACTGCAAACCTTCAGACCCTCGATATCGGCGAAGGCATCGCCCCCCTCTGGGCCGGCGCGGTCGGTAACTCCGGCGTCTTCGCCAATGGCCTCATCCGTAACGTCGTCAGCAACAGCAGCGGCAACATCTGGGGTCCCATCTTCGCCCAAGTGGGTATCCAGACCATCACGCTTAACGGCGGCAGCATCATCAATTCCCAGATCCAAAGCACCGATGACTTCACCGATGCGATGCTCTTTGATAATGCCAGCGTCATTCTCACCACCGCCACCATCGGCAACATCAGCCTCTCCGGCAACGGCGGCATCATCGGCTCCAGCTTCCTCTCGGGCCACTTCCTTAACGTCAATGTCTCAGGCGGCTTCGGCATCATCGGCAGTGAATTCCGCACCCTGGGCCAAGGCACCATGGGTAACTTCACCGTCGATGGCCTCGGCATCCGCTACACCTCCATCGAAGGCGGTGCAGACGTCGGCAACATCAATGCTATCGGCACCGGCAAGGCGCTGAACATCAACAGCTACTCCTCCGCCGTCCGCCAGAGCCAGCTCACCACCGCCGCTGGCCCCAACGGCACGCAGTACGACCCGCTCTTCGGCATGCTTATCACGGCCGATAACGACCTCACCCTCTTCATGTCGGAAACCGCCAGCTCCGCCAACTCCGGCATCATCGATAACACCGAAGTTCTCGGTAACCGCAACCTGGGTCAGGTCTCCGCCGACCGCATCACCAACTCGATGTTCAATTTCGCCAACTACATCGCTGGTATCACCGCTCGCAGCGCGTCTACCACGACCAACAGCATCAGCAATGTCTCCATCACCACCGGTGAACTCGGCGCCTTCAACACCCAAGGTGACTTGAGCGCCCTCCAGCTCACCGTCGCCGGCGTCATCAGCAGCGTCAACATCCAGGGCAGCCTCCTGGGCGGCTCCAAGATCGCCGTTGTCGGCCCCGGCTCGCGCCTGGGCACCGTCGTCATCAAGAACAACCTCGTCGGCAGCATCTTCGCCAACGGGCCCGTTTCCTCCATCAACATCGGCGGAAACCTTGAAGGCAACATCACCATCAGCCCCTACAGCCCCGTTGCCACGGCCCTCAACAGCCTGACCATCGGCGGATCCTGGACCTCCGGCCTCATCGACATCACCGGCGGCGTCAACACCATCAACGCAGGCGGCTCCTTCGGTACCTTCGGGAAATCCAACCTGGTCATCGACGGCAACCTCGGCACCCTCATCGTCGGTCAAAAGACCGCCGGCGGCGGCACCCTGGTCCCCAGCCTCGGCGCTGAACTCCAGATCCTCGGCAAAGCCACCACCATCAACGTCTACGGCCAGGTCGAAGGCGCAATCACCGTCCGCGGCGCACTCAGCACCCTCACCGTCGACGCCACCAAGTACACCAAGCTCCTCAACACCTCCATCCTTGACTCCGCAGTCAACGTCGGCGGTGGCATCACCAACGTCTCCATCACCGCCGGCGACGTCGCCGGCTCCATCAACGGTGGCGACGCCGGCATCCGCAGCTTCACCCTCCGCTCCGGTGACCTCCTCGGCTCCGCCTCCCTCAGCGCTGGCTCCGGCGGCATCGGCACCATCAACCTCACCACCGGTAACTTTGAAGGCGCCTCCGTCCTGGTCAACAAGGGCACCATCGGCTCCATCATCGTCGGCGGCAAGGCCAACTTCCTCGCCGATATCAAGACCGGCAACCTCAATAACCTCAACGTCGCCGGTGGCATCGCCTCCGCCACCAGCATCACCGCCACGGGCATCCTCCAGACCCTCACCGTCGCCGGCACTGTCCAGGCTGGCGCGACCTTCGATGTCGGTAAGATCGGCTCCGTCACCACCACCGGTGACTTCTTCGCCAACCTCACCGCGGATTACAACCCCGCAGGTTCACGCTTCAGCGTCCGTAACCTCGGCGGCCAGATCCACATCAACGGCAACGCCACCATCACCGTCAAGGGCAATATCCAGGCCAACAGCAGCATCATCGTCGGCGAAAACATCCAGTCGCTGACTGTTGCCGGCACCATCGGCGGCGCATTCGTCGCCGGCGACAAGGCCACCCAGATCATCGCCCTGGGCTCCATCCTCAACATCTCCGCCGGCTCCGTGTTCAACTCGGTGATCACCGCTGGCTTCGATATCAACAGCATCCGCGTCACCAGCACCATCAACAACGCCCTCATCCAGGCCGGCATCAACCCCGGCAAGGACGGCCTCTATGCCTCCACCGAAGGCCAGAAGGACGCTGGCGAGCAAAACCGCCCCGGTAAGATCGGCTCCATCACCGCCGCGGCCATCAACAGCTCCATCATCAATGCCGGCAGCAGCATCACCTCTGCCAACATCTCCGGTACCCTCCGTGACAGCTCGATCTCCTCGGGCCTTAACCTCGGCAGCTTCAAGATCCGCGAGATCATTGACGATCCCAACATCCTCTCCTCGTCGGTCGGCCGCGCCGAAGCCCACAAGGGCCTCGATCGCACCCTCTTCCGCGGCGATATCTCCAACATCCGCGTTGGCGGCACGCTCGTGAACGCCGACGTCACCGCTGGCGTCGATGCAGGCGCTGACGGCAAGTTCGGCACCGCCGATGACAGCAGCATCCTGGTCAACGGCACCGCTCTCCCCTACGGCGGCGGCACCAGCAAGATCACCTCCTTCTCCGGCGTCGGCGATGCAAGCAGCCACGTCCTGGCAGACGCAGGCATCGGCGGCAACCCCCAGGGCGTCGTCGTCAACAAGAACGTCACCTACAACATCACCGACCTGGGCCCCCTGGGTGTCCTGGTCAAGACCATCACCCCCACCGACAAGGCCGTCACCGTCGATGGCATCACCTTCCAGATCTCCAACGGCGGCAAGCTTGAAATCTACGACAACACCCCTGGCGACAACAAGATCGACAGCGTCGTGATCTCCGGCACCACCAACGCAAGCATCGTCAAGGTCACCGGAAACGCCACCGCCTCCGTCGGTCGCATCGTCACCACCGACGACACCATCGTCGGCACCCTCAACGCCTACGGCGTCGCCCTCTCCGGCTCGGTCGTCGGCTCCATCGCCGACCTCTGGCTCGAAGGCTCCACCACCGTCTCCCTCGGCAGCCTCGGTAATGACGCCTCCGGCGCCATCTCCGGCGCAGTCAACTCGCTCACCATCAAGAACCAGGGCTCGGGCCTCATCCGTGTCGACGGCGCCATCAGCACCGTCAGCATCGACGGCGGCACCGGCTACGCCATCGAAGGCTCCGTTTACGGCACCCTCGCCGGCTCCGGCGCTGTCACCGGCGCGGCAGCCGACCAGAACGGCGGCAACAACCTCTTCTACATCCGCGGCGGACGCCTCATCAGCGTCGGTGATCCCACTGCCTTCGGCGGCCAGACCGTCACGGTCATCGTCGATAAGTTCTCCGGCACCACCGTCACCGGCGTCGATCTCACCTTCACCGGCATCGGCACCAATGCACTCGCACTCGCCAACAGCCGCTCTTACGTCCCCGTCATCCAGTCCCCCGCGGCTCTCCTCGCCAGCACCGGCCTCACAAACCTCCGCTCCCTGGCCGTCAATGCCGATGGCATCGCTTACGCCATCGCCACCAACAGCTCCAATCAGGACGTCCTCGTCCAGATCGACGCCAATGGCCAGGCCAACTCGCTGGGCACACTCCAGGACGCAGCCCTTAACACCTTCGACGGCGAAGTCGTCTCCCTCGCCTTCGACAACATCGGCGGGCTCTACGCAGTCCTCCACTACGACGCATCCAACCCGGACCTCACCCGCCGCCGCAAGCACGCCATCGCCAAGGTCTCTACGACCGCAGTCGGCACCGGCGCGGCGGCCACCGTCCTGGTCTCCAGCCCCACCAGCTCTCTCCTGCTGCCCCAGCTCCTCACGCTGACCGACAGCGACGAGAACCTGATCAAGGCGATCACCTTCCAGCCCACCACCAACGCGGTGTACGCCATCCAGCGCAACACGGCTGATACCCAGGACATCCTGGTCAACATCACCCTCACTGGTCAGGTCACCAACGTCGGCACCGGTAACATCCTGCTCAACGGCGCCGCCACCAACATCCGCGGCATCGGCTTTGATGACATGGGCAACTTCCTCGCCTTGAACGCCAATGCCACCCTCACCGGCACCAGCATCATCGGCCTCAAGGCATCCCAGATCTTCATCCCCACGGCCTTCTCTCAGGTCACCCAGGCCAACAGCCTCTCGGCCAACCTGGCAACCTTCACCACCGGCCGCGGTGCCGCCGGTGCAGCCATCACCTACTCCTACGACGCAGGATCCGCGGAATTCGCCAACGGCAAGTTCTTCACCGGTACCGGCGCCACCCTCGTGCCCACCATCGGCACCGTTCAGACTCAGGGCGGCCAAATCGGGCAGTTCATCCCGCTGGCCCCCGTGCTCAACAAGGCTGGTCAGCCCATCAGCCTGCCCGCCGTTGCCATCGCCGAAATGGCCGGCAGCAAGTACATCGTCCTCAGCGACGGCCAGATCCTCAAGATCAACGCCTCGGGCACCACCACCGCTGAAGGCCGCCTCCACGACGGCTCCACCGGCCAGAACCTGGTTGCCTCCGACCTCTTCGTCACCGCCTCCGGTGAGCTCGTCGCGGTTGATGCCACCAGCCGTCGCTTCGTCTTCGTCGATACCTCCGACGCAGACCTCGGCGAAACGCGCCCCAGGACCGAAATCGGCTCCGTCGCGGCGCCCTTTAAGGTCGTTGCCGTCAACAACGCCACCGGAGACGTCTTCAGCTTCAACTCCTCCGCTGGCACACCCAACTCCAACAAGATCGTTCAGCTCCGCGGCACCGGCCAGGCTGAGCTCGGCGGACTCGTCGCCAACAGCATCACCAAGCTTGCTGTCACCGGCGCATCCACAGGCCGTATCGCCACGCAGTACGGCCCCATCACCTCCGCCAAGATCACCGGCAACTTCAACGGTTCCCTCTCCACGTCCTCCACGATCGGCGCCATCACCATCAACGGTGATCTCAACGGCTTCGTCTACGCCGCGCTGGGTGTCACCTCCATCTCCATCACCGGCGCGCTCACTAGCACCGGTGGCGTAGATACCGGGGCCAACATCGGCTCCATCAACCAGACCGGCACAGGCAACTTTGCCGGCACCATCACCGCCCGCTCGCTTGGAAACCTCACCTCCAGGGGTACCTTCACCGGCTCGATCTACACCACCGGCACCACCGGCACGGTGACGATCAGCAATTCCAAGAACTTCGTCGGGTCGATCTCCACCTACGGCCTCACCAGCCTGAATGTCTCCGGCTCCATCACTGCTGGCTCCAGGGTGATCTCGCACGGCGCCATCGGGTCGGTCACCGCCACCCTCGGCCTGGGAATTGATGCCCTGATCTACGCCGACGGCAAGGTCAACACCATCAACATCGGCGAAACCAACTCCGGCATGATCATCGCCAACGGCGGGTTCACCTCGGCCACCTTCAAGAACCTCACCAACGCCATCCTCACCGCTGGCGCTAACTCGGGTTCCCTCAGGGTCACCGGTAACACCACCAACGCGCTGATCTCCATCGGCACCATCCACCAGCAGGGTGTTGACAACCCGGTCCCCGTGTTCAACCTCCAGTCCGACCTCATCGTCGGCGCCAGCCTCACCAGCGCAAACTTCGTAGGCAACTTCACCGACTCGGTCCTTGCCGCCGGTGTGCTGCCCAACGTCGCCGCTGGCACGGTCACCCCCAGCACCATCGCTTCCCTTAACTTCAACGCCTACCTCACCGACAAGTCCCCCGCCAGCATCGGCGCTCCGGACATCGGTGGCCCCGTCCTCAGCAACATCGGCACCGTCACCATCGGCGGCCTGGCTTCCTCCACCAACTCCACGATCGGCCGCCGCTCCGTCATCGTCTCCGCCGACCAGTTGGGCAAGGTCACCATCAAGCAGGGTGCTGGCGCCGTCGCCACCAGGGTGTACGACACGCTCCAGTCCCTGCGCATCGTCAGCGCCACAGCCGTCAGCGCTAACGAAATCCGCGTGGTGTTTAACCAGACCCTCAATGCGGACACGGTCATCGCCTCCACGTCCATCGATGATCCTGCTGGCACGGTCCTCCTGACCACCGGCGAGGTCTTCCCCACCCTCCTGAATTACACGGTGTCTTACACCACCGAAACTCAGGCGGATGGCAGCCTCCTGGGCGTCATCCGGATCGTCACCCCCACCAGTGAGACGTTGCCCATCACCAACTACAAGGTCACCTTGTTTGGTCGCACCGCGGGCGTCACCATCACCGGCCCGCAAACCTCCAGCCGCGCTGAAATCACTGAGCTCGTCCAGCTCAAGTTCATCGGCAACGGCCAGGGTATTAACGGCGGCGACCTCACCCTCTCCTTCAAAGCCGTCTGAGCCTTGACACTCCTGCGCACCTGACCCAGACCCCGGCCCACGCCGGGGTCTGTTTTTTTGCCCGGCCCTCCCATCGAATCCCACACTCAAACGGGTACCATGTCGCTCATGCCAGACTCCACACCACTTACGCCTCCTCTACTCGCCCAGCAGCCCTCATCCTGGACCCGCTATCTCCCCCTGGTCCTGGCTGTTGCCATTGCGCTTATCTATTCGCAAACCCTCCAGTACCCGTTTGTTTTTGATTCCGTCAACGGCATCCTCCACAACAAGCAGATCCGCACCTTCCCGGAGTGGGATTCAGCTCCTTTTTCCAACCGCCGCCTCGTCGTCTTCATCACTTTTTTCTTTAATTTCTGCCTCACCGGCATCAGTCCCGTCAGCTATCACCTCTTCAACATCTTCATTCACATCGTCAACGCCATGCTTGTTTACGCCCTGGTGCTCATGTGCCTGGGGCTGCCTGACCGCAAGCCTTTAAACCCTTGCCGCCTCCCGATCCTCACGCCGGACATCCGGGCCCTGGCGGCCTTCGCCATCGCCGGCTTCTGGGCTTTGCACCCCGTTCAAGTCCAAAGCGTCACCTACACCATTCAGCGCTCCGAAGCCATGGCGGCCACTGGCCTCCTGGGCTGCGCTTTGGCCGTCCTCCTTCACGACCGCGCCAAGTCCTTCGCCCCCAGGTTCGGCTTCATTCTGCTTTTCGCGTTTTTTGGCGCCATTGGCGTCTACAGCAAGGAAGTTGCTCTCGTCCTCCCGTTGTTTATTTATCTCTTTGACAGCCGCGTGGTCACCGGAAGCTGGCTGGCCCCTTTCAAATCCCGCTGGCCCATGTACGTGCTCTCTCTGGGCTTGATCGCCCTTCCTCTGCTCTCCGTGAAGCAAAATGAAATGTCCACGCAGACCGCCAAGGCCTCTGCGGGTTTTGCCCAGTCTTATGTCACCTGGTACGGGTACTTTCTTTCCCAGCCTCGCTCCATCCTTCACTACCTCTGGATTAGCGTCTTCCCCTCCAGCCTCAGCATGGACCTGGGCTGGTATGTCATGCCTCCCGGCCCATTGATGGTGCTTTGCTTCATCCCGATTGTTGCGCTGTTCGCCTGGGGCATCTGGATGCTCTTTAAGCGGCCCTGGCTTGGCTTCATCTGGATCGGCGTGTTCTTTGTCGTGCTCGCCCCGTCGTCCAGCTTCATGCCGATCATCGATGTCGCCTTTGAACATCGGATTTACCTCCCCATCCTCGCCGTCGCCGTCACTGTGATCTCGTTCCTTTGGCTTGGCATCAGCCGCCTCACCGCCACCGGCGCCATCCCGCAGGACCGGTTTGCCCGTTCGTTGGTCATTGCCGCCAGTGCATTCATGGTGGTTCTCGGCGCCCGCAGCTACGTGCGCACGCTGGATTTTGAATCTGAGCTCACCGCGTGGCAGTCCGTCACGCTCGCCAGCCCGGAGAATCAGCGCGCCTGGCACGCCACCGGCGTCGCCAGCATGAACGCCGGTCAGTTCAATGAAGCGCTTAACTACTTCGCCCAGGCGCACATCCTGGAGCCAAACGACCCGGAACCCATCGCCTGGGCCGCTTACGCCCAAGCCAAGTTGGGAGAGCGAAACTTGGCCCTCCAGGCCTACGATCTCGGCATCGCCGCCACGGACAAAGCCCCGCAATCGCCTCCGTCCGCCCGTGCATACCCCGTCCTGGGCGATGCCGCGCTTCTTACTGGCGATCTCGACCGCGCCCAGGCCGCTTACGTCAAAGCCATCGACACCAACCCCCGCAACGTCAATGCATTCACCAATCTTGGCATCGTTCTTTCCCGCAAAGGCGATAAACAAGCAGCGCTTGAGCAATTCAAAAAGGCCCATGAGCTGGCCCCGGACCTTTTCGACCAGCAGATCAACCTCGCCGAAGCCTATCAAAACGCCGCCCGGACTGATGAAGCCCTCAAGGGTTACCAGAATGTCCTGGAGCGCTTCCCCACGCAGCCCCGGCCGCACGTGCTCCTCTCCAAGTTCTACATGACCCAGGAAGACCTTCCCCGTGCCCGCCAGGCCCTCCAGGCGGGCCTGGCCATCGCCCCCAACGATCCCTCCCTCCTCAGCCAGGTCCTCGTCCTGGCCACCCTCTCCCGCGATTACAAAGCCGTCGCCGCCGCCCAGGACCGTCTTCTTTCCCTTAACCCGCAAAACCTCCGGCTGGTCATGGACAAAGCCTGGCTCCTCGCCACCTGCCCGGACCCGGCCGTCCGCAACCCCCAAATGGCTGTCCAGCTCGCCCAGGCAGCCGTCATGGCCACCAAGAGCCAGAATCTCGAAGCCATACAGACCCTCGCCATCGCCCACGCCTCGCGAGGCGAATTTGAGGCCGCCGTCAAAATCCTCACCGAGCTCAAACGCCTCGCCACCGCCGCCGGCGCCACCAGCCTCATCCCCCAGATCGAAACCCGCATCGCCCAATTCGAGCTTAAACAACCCTTCATCGACACCGCCCCCTTCGCCGGCACCCCCTATGAAGCCCTGGACGCCAGGCTCAACCCACCCCCAGCATCCCAACCCGCCACCACCCAGCCAACCACCGCTCCCAGCCCTTGATGCAATGTCATTCCGGCCAAACCCCAGGCCGTGGCCCCCAGCCCCTTCTTGAATTCCTGCGCGACGATTCTCCGCATTCGTTCCTTCGCTAAACCGATATAATTCCCTATTCGTCCAGGCCTCGGGCCTGGACTTCCCACCCACCGACTTTCAGGCCCCGGCACCATGGAATACCGCAACATCCCCGGCACCAAGCTCAATGTCAGCATGCTGGCTTACGGCAACTTCATCTTCGGCACCAACTGGTGGGGCGAATTCACTGATTCCGAAGGCATCCGGCTCCAGAACAAAGCATTCGACCTGGGCGTGAACTTCTTCGATTCCGCCGCCGCCTACGGCAACGGCCGCGCCGAACGCCTCCTGGCCCAAACCATCAAATACGCCGGCCGCGACAACCTCGTCATCTCCACCAAATTCGGCTACGACTTCTACTTCGATCCCGGCGAGCAAGGCGGCCACCGCGAACGCCGCCAGGACTTCACCCCCGCATTCCTCCGCTACGACCTGGAAAAATCCCTCGAACGCCTCGAAATCGACTGCATCGACCTCTACCAGGCACACAACCTCAAGCTCACCCAGTTCCGCGACGACATCCCCGAAACCATGGAAAAGTTCGTCAAGGAAGGCAAAATCCGCTACTGGGGCGTCGCCCTCGGCCCCGCCATCGGCTGGCGCGAAGAAGGCTATAAATCCTTCAACAACTGGGACGCAGCCGTCGTCCAGACCGTCTTCAACATGTACGAGCAGGACCCCGGCCGCGAATTCTGCGAAATCGCCCAGGCCCGCGGCAAAGGCGGCGTCATCGCCCGGGTCCCCACAAACTCCGGCATCCTCGACGACGAATTCAAAACCCCCTCCTACAAATTCCCCGACTGGGACCACCGCAAGTTCCGCGACCGCAACTGGCTCATCTACGGCATCCAGAAAAACAACGTCATCCGCCCCATGGCCGACGCCCTTGGCCTCTCTCTGCGCCAGTTCGCCCTCAAATGGTTCACCAGCTTCCCCTCCCTCGTCAGCGTTGAGCCCAACATCACCAACGACGCCGAACTTGAAGACTGCGTCAAGGCTTTTGACGGCAAAACCCTGCCCCAATCCATGGTCAAGCAGATCGAACACCTTTACAGCGTAGACTTCTACATGGGCGAAGGCGCTCATCCCTGCAACTGGAAGAGCAGCATCACCCCCGACGGCGTCATCCGCTCGGGCTATCAACCCGTCCGCTGATCGAGTAATCTTTCAAGTCTCAACCGGCTCTTTTTCGGGAATGGTCCCTTTCTTTGAGGAACCATTCCCGTTCTTAGAGCAATCAATACAGGCCTGAAAAACCACCACGCTCCATTCACCACATACTTACCGGGCACAACATGGATCACCCTGCACTGACAGCGGAAGACCGCGAGCACCTCAAGCTCCTCTCGATTTTCTATTACATTTACGGCGCGCTCACCCTCATCCCGATGTTGTGTCTTGGCTTGTGGGGCCTGATTGTTCTCATTGGCATCGGCGCAGCCGCTTCCCAACAGACAGCGACAACTCATACTCACACCATGACGGTGACGAGTCATTCCAACTTTAACGGCTCAGGGCCGGCGGTTGTCGGTACTTTCTTTACCTGCTTTTTTCTGATCGCCGCCATCTTCGTCATAGCCATTTCCATTTCCGTCTTCTTCGCCGGCCACAGCCTCAGCCGCTACCGCAACCCCACCTTCTGCACCGTGGTCGCAGCCCTTTTGTGCCTGAATGTCCCCCTGGGCACCGCGCTTGGTGTATTCACCCTCATCGTCCTTGCAAGGCCAACAGTCAAAGCCGCTTTCGCCAACACGCCCGATTAATGCCCAATGCCACAACACTTCTGATCCCCTCTCCCTTTGAGAGAGGTTTTGGGGGTGAGGGCCGCCCGCGGATGTTCTCAACGCAACGACTCACCAATCCATGTAAACACGCCTCCCCTTCCTTCTAAAAACATCTGACATCTAACTTCATACATCTGACATCTTCCTCCCCCGCATCCCGGTCTGTTCTGTAGAATGCCCCTAACACTGGTTAACTCCACTCCCGGGAACGCATCATGGAACAATCGTCACTTACGCCGGAAGATCAGCAACATCTCTCGGCCCTGGTCATTTTGCATTACATCTACGCCGGCCTGATGGTGCTTCCCTTCTTTTGCTGCACTGGTTGGGGCATTCTCACTTTAAGCGCAGTCCCCACCCTTCCTCCTCCGGAAAGCCCCCCGCCGGGCACAGACCCCGCCGCTTATAAAGCCGGCTACAACATCGGCATCTTCATCGCCACTTCATTCCCCTGCTGCATGGCGGTTTTCATCATCGCACTGGCCTTCGCCTCGTTCCTGGCCGGCAAACGCCTCAGCCAGCATCGCAAAGCGGGCTACTGCAACGTCATCTCCTGCATCAATTGCCTCAACATCCCCTTGGGCACCGCCCTGGGCATTTTCACCCTTATGGTGCTCTCGCGCCCCACCGTCAAAGCCGTCTTCGCCGCCAATGACCAACGCGAATAACACCACACCACTTCTTACCCCCTCTCCATCACGAAAGAATCTTGTTAGCCGGAAGCACAAAGCGACGGAGTCTTCTTCTTAAACTCTCTCCATCAGGAGAGAGTCTTGTTAGCCCGACACGTAAAGTGAGGTTCTTGTCGGTTTGGCGTCTTCGCTCAAACCGACATCCCGTTGCGCCAGCTTCCACCATCACACCTACGACTCGTCAATCGCCTTTCATAAATGGGCAACGCCCCCATCCGCCAAGGGCCTAAGAATATTGACCATTGCACCCGGAAATCTCTGGCCTACTTCTTGGACAGACGTTTTTTCTTGGCAGGTAATTTTCCCGGCTCATCGAGTTCTGCTTCGATCTGCTCGACTGTGGGAAGTACCGATTGGAGATTTGTTGGTAGTGCACGGGTAAGTTCATATTCGGAAATGCCAATGGGTTGGGTCATCCCCCTTAAAGCGTATTCCGCGATGATGTGATTACGGTCCTGACAAAGGTCAAGCCGATGGAAGGGGCGTCTGATGCATGCCGCAGCCGTTCATCTACGATGGATAGATAAAAATTCAACTTTCCTGCGTATTCCGGCTTGAATTCGCCTTTTTTGAGATCAATAACGACAAAACATCGCAAGTGAAGATGATAAAAGAGCAGGTCGATGTAGAAATCCCGCCCATCCCCATATATCAGGCACGGTCGGTTAGGCTTGGCACCTTCTCCATTAACAGGGCATGATGACCCCAAGGAATACACCAGAGAAGACAAGATGTTGAGCCATCTGTTTTTGCCACAGGCTGTGGCAAAAATGCATTTGGAGCCTGGTAGGCACGGAAGAACGCGATCATTCGTCCGATATTGCGCTCAGAAAAACCTTTCTCTTCTGGAAATTCATTGTGGAGATCGCGAGCCAAACGGGGGATAACGGATGCGCCCCAACCTTCGTGTTGCTGGCGCGTATCGATAATGCGGCCAATGTCCCAATTCCCTTGTACCTTATCCCTTTTACCTTTCCTCCCCTCCGCTCACCTGTTCGCAAAACTCCACCACCGCCCGGTTAAACTCCGGAAACCGCCCCTTTTGAATATTAAAGTGCGTCGCTCCCGGCACCAGTTGAATTCTTCCCAACCCCGCAGGCGTCGCATCCAGCAGCGGCCGCGTGTGCCGGGTCTGGCTCAGGTTGCTGTCGCGCTCGCCCACCAGATAAAGCACAGGCACCGTTAACTGGCTCACCGCCTTCACCGCGGACGCCTCGTGCATGTCAAACCCCGATCGCGCCGCCGCATATTCAAACGACTTCAGTGCCCGCTCCATCGTCACATATGAAAAGTATTTGTCCCGGTAGGTCATCACCGCGTTCTTGACGTCTTGAAACGGCGCAATCGCGCACACCCCCGCCACCCGGGAATCAATCGCCGCATGCTGCAGCATACACCCGGCCCCAAGGCTTAAGCCCATGGTGATGAACTTTTCGCCCACCAGGTTCTGAGTCTGCGCCTCGTCCATCACATGGCACACATCGCGCTTCTCCAGCACGCCGAAGGTCGTCGCCGCACCCCGGCTCTCGCCATGCGCGCGCATATCAAGCGCCAGCACATCAAACCCGTTGGACACCAGATGCCGGATCAGCCACAGGTTGGATTCGCGCACCTGATACACCCCATGCGCAAACACCACAGGCAGCCGCTTCACACCATCATCCTTCTTCACACCCGGCACAAACGCGGCATCCAGCATCACCCCGTCCTGCGCTCTGGCGCGTACTCTTTGAATGCCCGGCATGCCCCAGAACCGTGCTTTCTTTCCCAAATCCGCAATCTTCACAAACGAATAAGGCGGCATCCGCAAACACGTCACGCAAATCGCCCGGGCAAGCCATCCCGGCACCACCCGATCCTTCGATGCTCCCCCAGCCGCCTTAATCATGATGAAACTCCTCTTGAGATTGGTCGCCCTCGTTAGGCGGCGCTCCAAACGCCCTGGAATCCTCAGACGGGTCTCTGGGCCTGCGTTCCTCTGGCACCACATGCACCACCTGAGGCTCGCTATGCGCTTGCGTACCCGCGGCCACCAAATCCGCTCCGCCGCTCAGCGGCAGCAGAATCGTGAAGATGGCCCCTGTCTTTCCATACGCTCCCGGTGTCATCCGGTTCATCACCGAAAGGGTGCCTCCATGCGTCTCCACCATCCCCTTGCAGATGGAAAGCCCCAGCCCCACCCCGCCCGGCGCTTTCAAATCCCCCACCAGCCCGGGCGCTGCGTTGGACCCCCTCTGAAACTTATCGAAAATCAGCTTCTCCTGCCCAGGCGGAATCCCCGGCCCGTAATCCGCCAGATCAATCCTCAATACATTGTCCTGATGGCTCACCGCCACCTCGATCGGGCTTCCCGGCGTGCTGTACTTGAGCGCATTATCCAGCATGTTCCCCAGCACATGCTCCATCAGCGGACCGTCCACCGGCACCTCCGGCAAATCCGCCGGCAGCTTCTTGTCCACCGGCCGTCCGATCAGCCGTTTATCAAACCGATCCAGCACCGCCTCAATGATCGGCCCGATCGGCTGCACTTCCTTCTTGAGCTTCACCGCGCCGGATTCAATCCGCGTCGCCTCCATCAGGTTCGTCACCAGCCGGCCCAGCCGCTCGGATTCTTCATTGATCGTTTCGTACACCTCTTGCCGCTGCGCCGTGTCCAGGTCCGGCTTGGACAGCAGCGTTTCCGAAGCTTCATGAATCACGCTCAGCGGAGCCGTCAGATCGTTGGACACGGTGCTCAACAGTGTGCTTCGCAGCCGCTCCGTCTCCGCCTGCACGTGTGACCGCCTCGCCTCGTCCCCCAGTTGATGCCGCTGCACCGCCATGGCGATCTGGTCCGCAAACGCATCCAGCAGGTTCCGTTGTTCCGGCGCCAGCACCAGTTCCATTGACTGCTTGGACTGCACCCCCAGCACGCCCAGCGTCATGTTCCCCGTCGCCAGCGGCATATAGCTGGATTCCGAAGCCGGCAGCGTATCCGTCCCCGCCCCGGCGATCTGTTTATGGTCAAACACCCACTGCGCCACGCCCGTTTCCACCTTCGGCTGGTTGCCCGGCAAACCCGTGATCGCCCGCAAATGCAGCCGCCCATCCTTGTCGGGGATCAAGATCTGCACCTTGCAGTCAAAGCTCGCTTCCAGGTGCCTCACCGCAATGGTCATGATGCCTGAGATGCTGTGCGCATCGGCCAATTGCTCCACCATCCGGTAAAGAGATTCCGTCCTTCGCGCCCGCTCGCGCGAGGCGTCGGCAAACTCACGCTGCCTCACCGTCAGCGTCCCGATCACCCAACTCACCCCCAGCATCACGATCAGTGTGAAGCTGTATTGGATATTCCCGATCGCAAAGCTCATCCGGGGCTGAACAAAGAAGTAGCTCAGCAGCACCACGCTTAAAAACGACGCATAGGCCGACACGCCTCTCCCATACCGCGACGCCACCAGCACCACGCCCAGCAGGTAAACCATCATGTACGTCGCCGGGTCGAACCCCGACCACACCTCGTACATCACCGATGAAATCACCGTGCAAGCCACCACCGTCACCGTCGCCTGCAAAAACGCCGGCTTGCGTGAGGCCTCCACCGGCTTGTTCTTCGGGTTGGCCGGTTCGTCTTCCGGCGCATCCGATGCCAGCCCCCGGATCACATACACGTCGATATCGCCCGACCGCCGGATCAGGTCGTCCACCATCGACCCCATCACCAGGTCCAGCAGTTTCGGCCGGTCCGGCTTGCCCACCACGATCTTTGTCGCATTGCGCTGCCGTGCGTAGTTCACCACCTCTTCGGCGATGTTGTGCCCCGATAGATTCACCGTCTCCGCACCCAGCCGTTCAGCCAGCCGCAGATAGCTCAGCAGCCTGTTCTTGCTCTTCTCGCTCATCTCCCGGAGCTTGGGCGTCTCCACATAAACAGCCATCCAGTCCGCCCGCAGGGACGACGCCAGCCGCTTGGCGGCCCGCACCACCTTCGGCGTCGAAGGGCTGGGGCTCACGCACACCAGCACCCGGTCCGCCGTCGGCCAAACCTGCCGTACAAACTGCTCTTCCCGCGCGGACTGCACCTGCGCACCCACCCGGTCCGCCGTCGCGCGCAGCGCCAGTTCGCGCAGCGCCGTCAGATTGCTCTTCTTGAAAAAGCTTTCCATGGCCCGCTCGGCCACATCCGGCAGATAAACCTTTCCTTCCGTCAACCGCTCCAGCAGGTCATCCGCTGAAATATCGATCAGCTCAATCTCATCCGCCTGCTCGAAAAAGTTATCAGGCAGCGTTTCCCGCACGCGCACGCCAGTCACCTGGGCCACCACATCATTAAGGCTTTCCAGGTGCTGCACATTCAGCGTCGTGTAAACGTCGATCCCCGCCTGCAGCAGTTCTTCGATATCCTGCCACCGCTTGGCATGCCGCAGACCCGGCGCATTGGTGTGCGCCAGTTCATCCACCAGCACGATCGCGGGCTTGCGTGCCAGCGCCGCATCCAGATCGAATTCCTTGAGTTCCGTCCCGCGATACGCCACGCGCTTGTAAGGCAGGATCTCCATGCCCAAAAGCAGCGCCTCGGTCTCCGGCCGCGCATGCGGCTCGGCGTAACCCACCACCACATCCGTCCCCGCCTCATACTCCTCACGCCCTTCCGAGAGCATGGCATAAGTCTTGCCCACCCCCGCGGACGCGCCAAAAAACACCTTCAGCTTCCCCCGCCGCTGCCGGGCCTCCGCCTTTTGGATCTGCTTTAAAAGGTCTTCCGGATTGGGCCTGTTTTCTTCGACCATGACAACATGGTAGGAAACTTTCCCCTCAATGGCTCCGATCCTCTCTGAAACCAGGGCCTTTGCAACTTAATTGTCTTTATCCCGAAAGGACTTGGGCGATTAGCGGTGGTTGAGCATGCACTCATGCGACACCACCGGCAAGCTGCCCTTTTTTGTTCTTTCTTTGTTTCTGTACTTCCCCAAACCATGACCCGCACAAACCTGGTCATCTACGGCATTTTCGTCTGGCTTCAAGTCATCGCTTGGACCCTGCTTTATTCTTTCCCGGTTCTTGTTGATGTTCATCACGCCTTACTTCTGGAACGTAAGCCACATCGATTTCCTCGTCGCGCTGCTGGGCTCCATCCTCACATTCATCACCCTCATCCAACTCTTCCCATTGGCCCTCAAACCCCTGGCGGTCATCTGGTTTATTCCCGCCATGCTCGTCCTGCTCAGTTGCTGGACCACTCAAAACGTACGGTTAAGCCAAACCACATCCTGGGGAATAATCGACTGCGGACAGATCTTCACCGTGCTTATTCCCATCTACCTTTTTTGGATATCCAGGAATTTCCGACAAGAAATGGCGAAATTCACCAGGCAAACACCCCAGCCACCCCTTACGACCCCGCCGCAACCGGCGCCTCATGATCAATAATCATCCGCATCGCATCACTGAGCCGGCCATGTGCCTCAGGTGTCAGCCGCCGATGCGCCTCAGGCTGATACTCCCCACGCGCAAGCCAAAAAGCGCTGATCAAATGCCGCGGCTTGTCCGTGCCGTTGCGCGTCCCGCTGTGCCAAAGCTGAGCATTGATCAGCGCGAGGCTGCCCGCGGGGGCAATCAAATATTTCTCATCCGGGTGGCGGGCATTTAAGTCGGCAATTTCTGATGCAGGCTCGGCATGCCGATGATGGGTGCCCGGAATAAAACGCGTCGGCCCATTTTCCGCTGTGAAATCACTGACGAGCCAAAGTGCATTAAACCCCGCCCGCCCTTGCGTATCCCGGTGAAACGCCTGCTGCCCCTCGCCGGGCTTGGCGCTCCGGCTCGTGAATGATGAAAGCCCGAAGTCCATCCCCATGATCCGCTTCGCCGCGGCAAGCACCTTCGGATGTGTGAAGCAGATATCAAAAAGGTCGCTCTTGTTGAGCAGGCTGCCCAGCCGGGTCGTACCTTGCTCACGCTGAAAGTCGGTGCCCGCTTTTTCCCCCTCCTCAACGGCCAGCGCCTCCAGCCGTGCCGCCATCGCAGCCACCTGCGATGCGTCCAGCACATTGGGAATCACCACATACCCGTCCCGGTCCAGCGTCGCCGCTTCCGCTTGGCTTAACGCTTGCTCATCCACCCCAGACAGGGCCAGGGCGCTCTCCATCGTCATCGGGGTCGCAGTCATCAATGGCTCCATTGGTTCAAGGCGAATCGTCGCGGTTTTCCAAACACCATAACTAATATATCACATTCCATTCGGCCAATGAAAACCTTAAGCCCAGCAAGACCCTGACCCCCAGCCCTTAGACCTTTCTTCGCCCTTCCCCCAACGCCGCCACCGTCTGCGCCGTTCCCGTCAGCGTCGTCGTAAACGCCTTTCCATTCGTGCCCCGCGCCATGCCTTCATGCGCGCAAGTCGCTTCCCACGCCCGCGCCAGCACACGCTTGTGCTCCGGATCGCCGGTCAATGCGACGCTCGCCGCCATCGCCTGCATAATCACCCCTTGCCTCCCCACCATTATGCTTTGCGGGCACGAGGTATACCGCCAATCCGAAAACTCATCTTTCCAGGTGTCGTTATTGAGGTGCGTCATCGCCCGCCGAATCACTTCGGGAATCCGTTTATCACCCGTCAGCCGGTAATACCGGTAAAGCCCATTGACTCGGATCGCCGTCAGGAATCCTGCTTCCCCCACATGCTTTTGCGTTTTGCAGAAGCAATGCCCCCACGGCAGGGAATACAGCCACCCGCCGCAGTTGGGGTCCTGCTCCGACAGGTTTAAATCCACGATGTGCTTCATCGCCCGCAGGTACCGCTTGTCGAAGTTGATTTCATACGCGCCCGACAGCGCCTCCAGCGTCCACCCCGCCACCCGCCCCGAATGGTCGGACCGTGAGAAATATTCGTACTCCCCCTCTTCCGTCAGCCGGGCAAGGCTATCGCCCATCAATTCCACCGTCCGTTTGGACCACGGATCGCCCGTCAAAAAGTAATGCCGCGCGATGCCCCGCGTCCACACATGCCCCAGGTTAAACGGGTCCAGGCAAAGGTAAGGCCGCTTGCTCTTGCCCACGCTGAAGCTCACCAGCAGCCGGCGCACCGTCTCGGTCGTATAAAACCCGCCCACATGTCCCACGCAATGCTCATGCATCATGCCCGGGCGGGGAGGAAACCCCTTGGGGTACGGCCCATACGACGCATTTAAATCCTCATTGGTGAAGTGCACCACATCCACCTCGGACGCATGCCTCGCTGCTGCGTCCGCCGCCCGGTGCATCGCCGGGTCATTCATCCGTGCCGCCTGGAAGAACAATTCATATCCCGTGTCATATTCGTTGTTCCCCCAGTTCACGTGCCTTTCGCCAAACCAGTCGCCGAAGTTCATCTCTCCATAGTCGCGCTGCTTGTGCTGGCTCTTGCAAAAGTCGCCAAACAACCGCTTCACCCACGCGTCGTATTCCTTGGCCCCTTTGGCTCCTGCCGGCAACCCATCGCCCCACACGCCCGTCGCCATGGCCTGCGCCGGATCGCTCAGCAGCACCGCCGGCTCGTTCACGTGCGCAGCAAGATCGGCGGAGTCTCCGCCCGCCAGGTCCACCCACAGTTCCCATCGGCGGGCCTGCCCGGTTTTGAGTTGATAGCACGTCCCATCAAACAAATACCCGTATTTGTACCAGGGCTCCATGTGGTCAAACTGCCCCGCTTCAAACCCGGGAAACAACTCCACGTCCACGCCTTCTTTTTTCACATCAAACGCCTTGGGCCAGCGCTGCCAGAAGTCCCTCAGCGCCAGGCTCAGCGTTTGCTCTCCTGCCTTCACTTTCAAATGCCCCGGCGCACGGCCTGGCTTAACCTTCTTCCCCTCCTTCACCTGCTCATCATCCACCTGAAACACCCGGCCCAGCTTCCCCTCCACCTCCCCTGTCACGGGCGAAAGCCTCAGCTTCATCGACCGGATCTTGTGGATCACCCCCTCCGGCGTGTCCACCATCATCATTGGCTCAAGCTTCACCAGCCCAGACCCCGCAAACACACTCGCCCTCAACCGCCACCCCATCAGCCGCTTGCCTGCGGCGTCCACAAACGCCCCCGCCAGCGCCAGCGTGCCTCGAACCGGCCCCACTCCCGGCTCCAGTTCCGCACGCTCCACCTTGGCGTTAAACGCCTTCCCCCGGCCATCCGCCACCATCCAATCCAGTTTCCAACCCCCCAGCCCCAAAACACACCCCTCAGTTACCCTCAGTTCATGCGTGCCCGTCCGAAGCCCAACCGACACCCCGCGAATTGCCTTTACTGGCACCTCCGGCGGCGTTTGGGCCACCTTCCCACCCCACACCACCCGGTAAGCCGCCTCTCCCGCCTTAAGCCCGCCTCCGGCTTTCATCGAAAAATCCAATAACACCCACCGCGCACTCCCGTCCTCCCACCTGCCCAACACCCTCACCTGTGCAGGCACCCCGCGCCCTTTTCCATCCAAAACCGCAAACCGGCTCCCCCGGCCCGCGGCCCCCCGCGCCAGTGCCACAGACCCGTTTACCACTGAAAAACCAGCCCCAGAACCCGTGTGAACAAGAAAATCCAAATGATTTTTCATAGCCCTTGTCTCCAACATGTCTAATGTTTAGACTAGTTTAACGCTCGTTAACCAAGCTGTCCAAAGCAATCCACCATGGCACTCACAAAACACCAGCTCATCCAAAACGACATCCGGGCGAAAATCTCCCGCGGTGACCTCGCACCCGGCGCACCCTTGCCCTCCCAGCAGGAGCTCATGGCCGCCTACGGCGTCGCCCAGGGCACCGTCCGCCAGGCCCTCGACCGCCTCCAGGCCGACGGCATCGTCGTCGCTCAACGGGGCAAAGGCACCTACGTCAATCAAATCACGGCTCCCTCAAAATCCACCGCCGTCACCACCCTCGGCATCATCGCCATCGGCCCCAAAGAACGCTTCACCATCATTCACGATGCTTTCCCCCTCGTTCAGGAAGCCGCCGCCCGCCACAACTACGAACTCGCCATTCATTTCTTCACCACCGACCAGGAAGAAGAAATGGTCCAGTGGTCCCGCAAGCATGCCGGGGTTCTCATCTGGAGCGCCGCCAAGCTTCGCCTCGTTGATAAGCTTCTCGCCCTGGGCATTCCCACCGCGGTTCTCGGCGAGCTTTACGACGCTCCCTGCCCCGTCGGCGCAAGCTGGATCCATTTCAATGTGGATGACACGGCATCCCTGGCCATTCAGGTGCTCAAGGCCATGGGCCACACTCGGATCTGGTTCGTCAGCCGCGTCGGCACGTACTACTACGACTGGTTCGCCCGGGCCTTTGCCGAGGAAACCAAGGCCGCAGGCATCGCCGACACCGCCAAATTCGTCCCCATCGCCCTCATTGAAGATGAACCCCAGCTTCTCTCCATGCTTGAGGCCGCTCAGGAAAAACCCACCGCCATCCTCGTCGAAGGTGACATCCGCGCCTGCCGCCTCATCCACATCCTTGAAAAAGGCAAATGGCACATTCCCGACCGTCTGAGCGTCATGGCCATCGGCGCATCTGACCACGACCGCCTGGGCGTGCGCGATCTTTATCGCGTCATCACCCCGCCCGACGTCGCCGTCCAGCGTTCCATTGAAGCCCTCGCGGAATCCATTCGCACCGGCCGTGTCGTCCGCCACGTCATCTCCCCTCGGCTCTTACCGGGCAAAACCTGCATTCCCCTTAAACCGTGAGCCCGCGTCGACTCACATCCTTTTCTTCATTCTTCTCAACCTCTGATCCCAGTTAGCGAGACACCCATGATCAGCCGCGTCAACACCCTCCGTCCAAATGCCTTCACGCTCATTGAGCTTCTTGTTGTCATCTCGATCATTTCGGTTCTTCTTGCGCTTTTCCTCCCTTCGCTCAATGCCGCGCGTGAAGTCGCCCGCTCAGGCCTCTGCCTTGGCAACCAGCGCCAGATCGGCATCGGCTTTGCCTACTACGTCGGCGCAAACAAGGAATGGTGGCCCGACGGCACCGGCTACACCCCCGATGCCGCCATTTGGCCCACCGAACCCATGTGGGCCCGCGTTGTCGCCAAAACCATGGAAATCCCCTATATCACCGAGCAGGACCTAACCATCGACACCATCCCCGGCCAGTACCTGGGCAACGCTCTCTCCCGCCAGTCCCGCAACAAGAAAAATGGGATTTTCCAGTGCTCCTCTGATAACTTCCCAAACGCCTGGGGCGGCAAAAACTCCACTTCCTATTCCCACAACTCCGGCTCCTCCAGCGTCGCCTCCGACACCACCCGAGGCGGCATGGGCAACAGCGACTACTACTTCTTCTCCACCCAACCAGGCCGTCGCCTCTCCTGGGCCCCCGTCCAGTCCAAACAACTCACCAAGCAAAGTGAAACCTTTGTCATCGGCGAATCCATGCGCATCACCTCTCCCAGCGCCGCCTACGACTACAACAACGTCCCCTTCAACGGCGTCTCCCTCGCCGGCACCTGGCACAACGGCTCGGGCAATTACCTCTGGGTCGACGGCCACGCCTCCACCCTCAAGCCGGAAAACCTCCTCCTCGACCACTTCTATCGCGGCCGCCAATAAAAGCATTCCTCTCCAGCGCGCAACAACTGTCGCCTCATTGATCCCAATCCCCTTCATCGCACACTCTTAATCGCGGATGACCATGATGATCTCCAATCGCAGCGCTTCGCTTCTCCTGGCTCTTGCCACATGCCTTGCCCCCAGCCTCCTCCCGGCCCAAGACCAAACCGCCCACCCCGCCGCCAGCGTCATCGCCGGCAAGGCCCAAAACGCCAACGGCGTCATCACCCCTGACTCCAAAACCGCCAGCGTCCTGCTTCCCCAGGCCGCCACGGATTCCTACCGGCTGACGGGCATTCTCACCTTCAACGCCCCCGCAGACGGCAAGGCCCCCGGCGCCACCATGCTTTACATCGATCCCACCGGCAACGGCTCTTCCAAGGAGCCCGGCCTCACTTTTGTCTCCATCAGTAAAGCCGATGCGCCCCCCCTGGGCAGCGCCCTCACCGTCTCCGCCCGAACCAATCCCACCCAGCCGGTTGACCCCCAGGTCAAAGAGCCGGCAAAACCACGCATCACGCTCAACTTCTGGCCCGGCACCGAAAAAGTCGCCCAGTGGATGATCAACGACGGTTTCCAGCGCCAAACCTGGATCGGCCGCCCCATCCCTTTTCAGCTTGATGTCACGCCGGAGTCCATCACGTTCTGGCTTCAGGGCAAAGTGATCGAAACCTTCCCCCGCGCAGCCGGGCAAGCCAAACCCAAGCTTGTGCTTGAGCTCTCGCAATCCGATCAGCTCTCCAGCCTTGCCCTGGCCCCGCTGGATCCCAAATCCCTCTTCGTCCCCGTCAGTCTCGCCCCTTTCACCAACGACACCCTCCCCGAATCCCCCGCCTCCTCCGCCGACGGAGTGCCTTTCGCCCTCGCCGCCGGCGCCTCCGGCAAAGCAAGCATCCTGAACCTCAAGAACGCAGGCTGGATCGATCAAAAGCGCGACCCCTCCAACTACATCTCCGGATACGACGGCGGTCCGTATTTCATCGGCGACGACCGCATGACCCTCCTGAGCCTCCCCAAGGCCGACTACGTCGCCGCTCACATCCTCGCCAGCGCCTCTGACGATCAGGCCTTCACCAACACCGTCACCCTTCGCGCCGGCAAGTTCGGCAACGCCACCCCAACCCAGGTCCTCCAGCGAGAATTCCTCGCCCAGGTTCCCCGCAACAAAGGCCTCACCCACGTCGTCATCCCCATGACCACCGCATTCTCCCAGGACGTCGTCGCAGGCTCCATGGAAGTGGAAGTCACCAAGGAAGTCCGGCTCGTACGTCACTACCCCGACCCCTCACGCTTCCAGTACCGGCCTGTGGGCCCCTCGTCGGGTGTAAAGATCGCAGGCATCACCTTTGAAAAATCCCCCCTGCAGATGACCGTCACCTCCGACGAAGCCGGCCACGCCTTCGTCGAGCCCAAAACCCCTTCCTTCAAAGTCACGCTCACCAACATCACCGACCGCCCCCAGCCCTACACCCTCACTGCGGCCTTCACTCACCTGCGCGGCGAACAAGGCGCAAACCAGACCACCGGCACCGTTGCCCCCAACCAGACCGCAACCGTCCAGATCCCCCTCACCGTCCCCAAACGTGGCTACTACGACCTCTCCATCACCCTCGCCACCCCGGAGCGCACCCTCCTTAAACGGACCACCAGCTTCGCCCAGCTTCCCAAGGACACCCGCGAGCATCGCGACAAGGCCCCATGGGGCGCCTGGGACTGGTGCGGCACGCACTTCACCTCCAGCGATCCCGACGTCACCGGCGCGCTCTTCTACAAGCTCGGCTACCGCTACGGCATGGCGCGTTACACCCAGGAGCAGCGGGCCAAATGGGGCATGATCTCCGGCTTCGAAGCCAAGCTCGAACCCGACCTCAAGCAGGTTCGCGCCTATCTCGAAGCCGACCCCAGGCGCGCCCACAACGCCCTCATGTTCCACGAAACCGGCGTCTCCGGCCCGCACGCCTCGCGCATCCCCGACATGTTCACCGGCCGCCCGCCCTACAAGCTCAGCGAAGTTGAACAAAAGCGCTTTGATGAGCTCTTTAAGCTCGCCACTGACTCCACCTCCGCTCTGCGCAAGGAGTTTCCCGACTTCCACATCAAGATCGGCAACGGCCCTCTTCCCTTGAAGGAAGAGCTCTACCGCAACAAATTCCCTTCCGAGCTCTTTGATTCCGCAGGCAATGAGCCCGGCTCCTATCAGCGCCCGCCCGAAGCCCAGCCGCCGGACATGGTCGCCGTCAACGCATCCATCTGGATGGATCGCCAGATGCTTGATCACTACGGCTACAAGGACAAGCCCGTACGCATGTGCTACGAAGTGGGCTACCCCGGCGATAACCCCGGCAACGTCCCCTCCAACATCCAGGCCAATTACTTCGTCCGCCACGTCATGCACGCCATGGCCTGGGGCCAGCCCATCATCCACCTGGGCGGCCTCACCGACTGCGGCAACAGCTACTACTTCTCCAACTGGGGTTCATCAAACTTCGTCCGCGCCTACCCCGAAAACAACGTCAAGCCTGCTTACGTCGCCCTCTCGAACATGACCCTCGCCCTCGACGGCGCAAGCTACAAGCGCACCTGGAACGTCGGCTCAACTTCCATCTACGCCATGGAGTTCTCCCGGCCCGACGGGCAAAACGTCCTGGTGCTCTGGACGCTCCGCGGCAAGCGCAGCCTCACCGTGCAGACCAGCAAAGGCTTCGCCTGGACGCTCATGGACGATCAGGGCAATCTCACCCCCGGCGCAAATTCCGTCATCATTTCGGAATCCCCCGTCTTCCTCACCGGCCCCGGCGAAGTCACCAGCATCAAAGCCGCCACCCCCGTCTACACAGACGCCCCAGGCCCCGGCGCCACCGTCGTCGCCCCGCTGGCCACCATGGACGGCTGGTCAGTGATCAACCAGCGCAGCGCCGAGCTGGAAGCCTACAACCCCATGACGCTTCGCAAAAAAGGAAACTTCACTTTCACCGCCGCCTCGGGTTTTGATGGCCGCGAAGGCGTCCTTCGCGTCGCCGCCGGCCTTCCCGGCGACGGCCCTGACACCCTGCCCGCCTACGGCCAGATTGAGAATGCCAAGGGCATTGCCATTCCCGGCCAGCCCAAGCGCATCGGCGTCTGGGTCAACGGCAACTCCGGCTGGGGCCGGGTGATTTTTGAGCTCACCGACGCCACCGGCCAGCGATGGATCTCCATCGGCGCCGCGGCCAACGGCCAGATCAACCCCTGGATGCTCGACTGGATGCCCAAGGAAATGGTCGCTGAAAAATCCCTCACCAACGTCGCCGACTGGAACACCGACGACTCTCCCGGCCATAGCCGCATCAACTTCGACGGCTGGCGGTACGTTTCCTTCGGCCTCCCCGGTCAATATCCCGGCCAGGATGTCCAGCGCCTCCCCGACAACTCCTACTGGAAGTCCGACAAGGACGGCGTCGTTCATTACCCCCTCACCCTCCGCAAAGTCATCATCGAACTCCCCGACAAGGTTCTCCATGTCAAAACCTGGGCCCCGCCGCTCCGGTCGGACATTTACCTCAAAGACATCACCGTCAGCGAGTAATGCAACCTTAGAGTCACTTCCACTCCACGATTGAGTGCACGTTGGGGACACAGCATGGGCCAAAACCCGTGCTGTGTTTTTTTTTACCCCTCTCTCCTGAGTGGTTAACTCTCCCTCTCATTGGAGTTCCCCACTTTTTGTGGACAGTGTGGGTGAAGCGTTATGCGGCCTCGAA
>CAZIWA010000021.1:0-55320 GCA_964542875.1 uncultured Phycisphaeraceae bacterium | reverse complement strand
TGATCGAGATGACAACCAACAGTTCGATGAGGGTAAATGCACGAAGATTTCGCATAGGATAGCTTTCCCTAATAAGGGTTTGATTTAATGTTGAACAAACGTTTTAAATGGCAGTAAAGAAAAGCAATGAAGCATCGTATTAGCAAATGACTGCCGGCTGCTTTACGAATGCTGCTACGAATCGACCTCCTTCCCCATCCTGGAGATATGCGCCAAGCGCATTCCAATAAATGATTACGTACAGACACCAGTGAAAGAGTGCGTAGCAATGCACTCCGGTGGTGAACGGACGTACCAAATTGTTCGTAACTTGCTTGATGGCGTCGCTACAAATTGAGCAATCAAGTCAGTGCTGGTGGGAGTAAGCGTAGGTGCAAGCTCCCCGGAAGCCGCTTAATCCTACCCGATGTAAACAACGCCTGCAACTGCTTGGATATTGCTTAAAGACCGGAGAAAAACTGATTGTTTTTTCCGGCGGAGTTGAGCAATGAGCGTAAGACTTTGAAATTCAGATGGTTAGGTGTCGACAATTTCATGAAGGGCAAAGTGGGGTTTGCAAATCATTCAGGAAAAATTGTCCGGAATTTTAGACTATGATGCAACACGCGTAATACTGCGCAATTTAAAGAGGGGCCCCGTGAATCAGCATGAGCAAAAGGAAGGCCGGGCCGGCCCGGCGAAATGGGTGATCGTTGTTGCAGTGTTAGTGATGTTGGCGGGAATTGTCGCTTATGTATTGAGCCTTGATGAGGCGCTGACCCCTCAGGCGGGCGCCATCAGCGTTCCCGCAGCAGGCGCTTCGGTTGGAACCCCGTAATCAGTGAGGCTTGTCGGCGGACCTTGAGATGTCTTTGTTGAACCAAAGGGCGTGCCTTGAAGCGTACCGTCAATAGAAAGGCGCAGCGGTTTGGGCGAGCCTGGTGGCTGGTGCTTGTCGGCGTAATGGCTTGCCTGGGCATGGGGATGACGACCGCTTTGGCGCAGGCGCCGCAGACCACGTCCGCGCCTGCGGCGGATGACAAATTCATCGATGAGATTTATGTCAGGTTCAAGGTGGTTCGCCCGGTGGCGACGGGGTATCAGATCACCACAGGGGGATTCCGGCATGATGGTCCGCAGTGGTACCTGCCGCAATTGAAAGGCGTGAGCGTTGCGGGTGGGTGGAGCGAATGGTTTCACCTTTCAGGCAAGCAACTTCCCAAGTTGCGCGCGCGCTCAGGCGGGCTGGCTGAATGGCCGGCGATGACCGGGACATTTGTGCCCATCGACCCGGCGCCCAATGCGCCTGCGGGAAGCAAAGGGGTTCAGGTGCAGATACAGATCGCCGATGCGCCGTCGGAGGCGCAGGTGGTGATCGACACGGTGGAAACAAGCGACAGCCAGACGGTTGGGTTTTTGCTGCCTCACCCGATCCGGAAATACAAAGACCAGTTTGAGACCGGCAGCCAGATGGTTTCCCGGCAATTGGCATGGGCGCGTGAGTCTGCGGCGAGGCTGGACCCCGGCGTGGCGGTGAGCCCGATCAAGCTCAAGAAATTTACGGTGATGACTTCGCTGTGGGGGCATTACGACCCGGCCCTGGAGAAGAACTCCCTGGAGGCGATCAAATGGCTGGGGATCAACACCGTCGGCAACGCATCCGCGCAGGCGATCAAAGACGCGGGCATGAAGACCTACGGCACCACCTGGAACTACACGGCATCGCCTGAAGAAGCATCGCGCGAGTGGACGCAGTTTGTGAAGGGAACACTGGCCAAAGAGCTGGAAACAGCGATCGGCAAATGGAAGTACCAGAACCTGGTCCATTACGTGGTGTCCGACGAGACCGGCGTGTTGAATCTTTCGGGCGTGGACAAGCAGCTTTTGTCGGGTTGGTTCCGCGGATATTTAAGCTCCATGGGCGTGAGGTCCGAGGACCTGCCGACACGGCTGGAATCCGTGGAGTACCCGGTGGAAGCGATGAAGGGCAAAGCGCTGAGCCGGGATGCGGACCTTAAGACCAGGCGGCTGCACTACTATGCGGCGAAGTTCGGGCAATGGTGGTCGGCCAAGCAGCTTAAACATTCTTCCGATCTGATCCATGGGAATTTCCCAGACGTGCCGACGGAGACGCTGCCGAGCAGCCACTCGTTTTTCAACGGGTGGGGCGCGCCGAATGTGGGCATGGGCTACAAGATGCTGGACTTGATCGAGCTTGGCCGGACGCGCGCGGTGGACATCCTCGCCGCGGAAGACTGGCTGGGCTTGAATCACATGTATGGCCCGAAATACACGTGGTCAGGCGCGCAGAGCTTTGCTTACCTGTCGGCAATCCTGCGTTCGGGGATGACGGGCCATCCCGAGATGGACCTGATGGGGCTCATTACGCCCAGCGATGACCGGTATCTAAGGCTCAAGGCGTATTCCAACGTCGGGCAGGGAAGCAAGACGATTTTCTACTGGACGTTTGGGCCGACCTACATCGGGACGGAAAACTATTGGTCAGACCTTCACAGCATGTACGACGGGGTGGCCAAGACCAACCGGGCACTGGCCAACGCCGAGGATGTGTTGTACGAGGCCAAACCCGTGCGCGACCCTGTGGCCATCCTGTACTCAGTGAGCAATGACATCTGGCACACGGAAGACCCCGCAAGTTTCGTGGAAACGAGGCTTTTATGGCATGGGCTGAGGCATATTCAGATTCAGCCGGATTTTCTTAATGAAGATGATGTTGCCGAGGGCAAGCTTAAAGACTACAAGGTTCTCTACCTGACGGGGCAGACGCTTACGCGCAAGGCCGGACAGGCGGTGGCGCGATGGGTGAAGACAGGGGGGATTGTTTACCTGAGCGCAGGCGCGGCGACCCGGGATGAGTTTTTTGAACCTCTGATCCCAGGCTTTGCCGTGGACCTGTGGCCGGCGGATGCGGCGATGTCCATGATTCGCGAAAAGCACGAATACAGCGAACGGATCGATCTGCCGACGATTGCACCGATGAACCATGTGACACTCGACCTGCCTGAAGGAAAAGTGAAACTGCCCGTGATCGGCGGGATGCTTTCGATTCCCGAACCGCGGCGCGGGATCTGGGGCACCGGCATGACCGTGCTGGGCCGGTTTGAGCAAGGCGGAGCCATCGCCTCCGCAATGGCCAAACGCGGCGGCGGGTATGTGTATCTCAATGGGTTTTTTCCCATGCTGGCTTATGGTCAGATGGCGGGATTTAAGCCGACGACCTTGGAAGAAGTATGGCCCGCAGGGCCTCGGGGATTGATACGGTTACCGATCAAGCAGGCGAAGCTGCTGCCGGTGGCGGAGGCCGATGTGGATGTGGTGGAAACCAATCTTCTCACAGGCCCCAAAGGGTCGTGCGTGGTGCTGTGCAACTACACCCATAAGCCGATCGAAAAGCTCGCGGTGACCATTCGTGTGAAGCATCCTGTGACCCGGGCCAGGAGCACCGAGGGTGTGCCGGTGAAGATCGTTGAGACGCTTAAGGACGGCGGGGTGAAGATCGAACTGCCGCTGGATGTGACAGACATCGTGGTGCTCGAGCCGTGAAGCGCCTGCGGGGGGCCGCAGATGTCTGAAAAGCTGGATTATTAAAAAGCGAGTTGGGTTTAAAATAACGCTTGGTATTCATATCAGAGCGGTGTAAGGTGCCATTGGCCTGGTTTTCGACTCACCCATATCTGGCTGTACGAGAGCAACAATGAAGACGAACCGATCCGGTGGTTTCTCGCTTATCGAGTTGCTCGTGGTGATCACGATCGTCGGCGTGCTGGTGTCATTGGTGGCGCCGTCGATCGCCAATTCACGTGAGCAGGCCAGGCGGTCTGCATGTGGATCGAACCTTCGGCAGATTTATCTTGGGCTGGAAGGTTACGCGACGGACGGCAAGGAGTGGTACCCCTATAAGGGCGCGGCGACGCATGCGCATTACATGGCGATCAAGCCGTATTTCCGGGAGCAGTATTTGAATGATGCGAATCGGTTGTTGTATTGCCCGTCGGGGCGATACCAGTTCAATTCGCTGAAGCCCGACGGGGTTGCGGCGCGCAATGAAGGGTATTTCGGATACTGGTATCTGGGAGGGCAGGGAAGCGCGCTGACGGGAACGGGGCTGCCGCAGTTTCCGCCTGAGCAATGGGCGCAGCGGGCCAATGAGGGGGCATTGCGCATTGTGCCGACGGTGAGCAGGCTGGCGGCGGACAAGACGGGGAATGGAAACAGGCGTCCGCTGATTTTGGATGCGATGGCGGCGGAGGCAACGGGTGCAGCGACGAACTATTCACGTGAGGAGCAGGCAAGCCGGGATGCGTACCCCAACCGGAACCACGCAATGGACCTGGCCGATGGGGGGCAAAGGACGGCTTTTGCGAACATGGTTTTTGTGGATGGCGGGCTGCGGCCGGTGAAGGAGCCGGATAACTATCCGCTTCGCTGGACCAATGCGTACAACGGGAATCTGCATTTCCCGTGAGCGGGCTGGCCGGCGTTAGATCAGCGGTTGGGGGCCAAAGCGGTTGGGGCCACGAGTGCCTTGGATAAGGCCGCCGATGACGAGGGTGAAGAGGTGGCCGACGACCGGCGGCGTGAAGATGAGGGCTGCGCGCCAACCGGTGATGTCCATGTCGTGCCAGCGCTTGGCGGCGGCGGCCATGAAGACCCAGGTGACGGGGATCATGCCCAGCAGCAGGGGCATAAAGAGAACCATCATCATCGGTGGGAATGACTTGGCAAAGGCATAGGCCATGGCGGTGATCCATGGATAGATCGCGCCTGTGGGAACGGCGACCCAGAGGAACTGCGCGGGGCTGATCCTGCCGGCGAAGCTGAAGAGGGATTGCGCGGTGCGGCCCAGCACCGGATGGGTTTGATAAGCG
The DNA here is from genome assembly GCA_964542875.1 of uncultured Phycisphaeraceae bacterium. Lineage (GTDB taxonomy): Bacteria > Planctomycetota > Phycisphaerae > Phycisphaerales > Phycisphaeraceae > CAZGOM01. The sequence continues at coordinate 50,452 of CAZIWA010000021.1, read as the reverse complement.
GGGGTTGCCGGGATCGGCGGGGCGTAGGCGGGTGTGGGTATGGGGGCGGAGCCGGCGCGGGGCGTCGTGGGGGTTGCGATGGGAGGGGCTGGGTTTACGCCGCCGTATTGCGGGCCGGGAATGATGTGGACGCCGGGTCCGAGGGTTGGGGCAGCGGGTTTGGAAGGGGGCTGGGGCGGCGGGGCCGCGGGCTGTGGTTTAAGGAATGGGGAGGGCTGATGGGTGATGTTGCTGGGCCGGGCCGGCGCCTGCGGCGGTATGGGGCGTGAAGGCGGCTGGTGCTGGATGGGTAAAGACGGCGGCGCAGGCGAGGGCCGAGCCGCCGAAGCGGGCATCAGCTTGAGCGCGACGGACCAGGTTTCGATTGCCCAGAATGCGTCGGCGGTGTCGTGCCCGTGCTGCGACTGGAGCTGCTGGGCAAGCCGCTGATTGGTCACGGAAATGCTTTCCTTGCCTGCGGACTGGGCAAGGGTGTCGGGCATGCGGGCCTTGGCGGCGTTGACCAGAAGCTTGATGCCGTCGTCATCCAGCGGCCGGTAATCACGCAGGAAAGCGTGACAAAGCCGAGGGTCCTGCGCGATGTGCTGACCGTGGGTGGTGAGGATTTTGGCAAGCGCCTGGCGAGTTTCTTCTTTCATGAGACTGACGGCCCCAACCGGAAGGAATATGGACTTGGAATAGGCACATGATACGAAAAGATCGCGCCGAGTTTAAGGGGTGGTTTGGCGGGCGGGAGAGGGAGTGCATGACGGATTCCGGCTGGTGATTGGGGACAGCGGATGTGAAAAGAGCAGAATTTTTACCGTGAACACGCGCTCAAGCCACGCCATTGTCGCCGGAGGGATGCGCAGGCTTGGAGTTGGGCGTGTCGCTCATGAAGATGTGGCCGTCGGGGTTTTTGGTGGCGTAGCCTAGTTCCATGAGGGCGTGCAGGGCGGCGGTCTGTTCGGCCTGTTTTTTGGTATTGGACCAGGCCGCGGGGAAACGCTGGCCGGAAATAATGACGCAGACTTCAAACTGCTTGGCGTGGTCCGGGCCGGTTTCACTGAGCAGGGTGTATTGTGGGTTTGATGTAAATTGGCGTTGGGAAACGGTTTGTAGCGTGCTCTTGTAGTTGTCCTGATTGGAGCCGGGCTTGTTTAGCTCAAGGATGTGCTTAAAGAGCGTACGGGCGATGAAGGCGCGGGCTGCGTCGATGCCGCCATCGAGATAGATGCCGGCGATCACCGATTCGTATACCGCTGAGGTGACGCTTTCGGGGATGTCAGAGCCGCGGCTCATGCCTTTGCCGAGGATGATCAAATCAACCAGGCCGATTTCACGGCTGACGATGGCGCAGACCTTACGGCTGACCACGGCGGACTTGATCTTGGTGAGATCACCTTCAAGAAAGTCAGGATATTCACGGAAAAGATGCTCGCAAACGACGAAGGAAAGAATGGAATCCCCCAGGAATTCCATGCGTTCATTGCTGTTTTTACGTGAATGGGCGACGGAAGCATGCCGAAGGGCCTCGGCCAATATGGCGGGGTCCTTGAATTCGTAGCCGAGGATGTCTGTCACAATGGCGCTATTCATTCACTGTAGTCACATGTATACAGTAACAATTATTTCCGTCAACTACCTAGGCGGTTTAATTGTAATCTCAAGCAATGATCCGCGTGAGAAATTCGCTCTATGGTTATCCATTCATTGGGTGACTAAGATGCTTTAGCCCCAGTCAGTTCAAGACCATATGAACCGACCGGGCGTTAAAACAGTAGGATTCAATAGCCCGGCGGACACGGACGCGTCAGGACCGGCCAGCGAAAACAATAGAGGAATACACCCCTTGAACCTTTTTGATCTATCAGCATCCCACGCCGGACGCGAGGATTGTGCGCCGGCAGGGACCCTCAAGAGACACAATAAGCAGGCTGGCTGGAAGGCAAAGGCGTTATTCCTGGCGCTTGGCTTGTGCGTATTGGCCGGGGGCCAGTCTTTCGCCAAAGCCGCGGAACCGGGCTTTGATACCCCGGCAGCAGCGCAGACGTCCATGGATATCAAGGACGTCCGGGTGGGGATGAAGGGCTACGGCATGACGGTTTTCCACGGGGTGAAGATCGAGCCCTTTGAAGTGGAAGTGGTGAGCATTCAGAGCGACTTCAATCCCAACTCCGGGGTGGTGTGGGTGCGCAGCGTAGACCCCAGGATGCAGCAGTCGGGCCCGGTGGCGGGCATGAGCGGCTCCCCCATTTATCTGTGGGACCAGGGCGCGCAAGGGACGCCCGGCAAAGGCGGACGGCTGATCGGCGCTTTTGCGTTCGGGTTCACGATGTCCAAGGATTGCTACGTGGGCGTGCAGCCGATCGCATACATGCGAAACGCGGGCAAGCTGGGGAATGAATCAGTCAAGCGCGCTGGTGCCACGCAGGCCGCGGCCCCGGGTTATAAGGACCTGGCGGATTATCAGTTGATGATGGCGGCGCTGGCCCGGGGAGCGACGAACACCCGGGATGCAGCGAAGGTGGCGATGTTTCAGAAGCTGGCTGCGCAGATGGCGTCCAAAGGGCCGGGAGCGGAGAATTTTGACGCCGATCAGGCCAAGCCGATGGCGATGATTCCCGGTTTGGCCAACCCCATGCCGGTGCAGCGCATGGCGATGCCGTTTGATGCCGGCTCCGCAGAAGCGGCGAAGATCATGGGGCCTGTGCTGGAGTCTGTCGGCCTGGTGCCGATGGCGGGGCCGGTGAGCCTGCCGGCGGGGGATGCGCCTTATGGCATCGATGGGGACAAGATTCAGTTCCAGCCCGGGAGTGTGCTGGCGGTTCCGCTGGCGTGGGGCGATCAATCGCTGTCGGCGATCGGAACGGTGACGGATGTGCTGCCTGACGGCACGGTGCTGGGGTTTGGCCACCCGATGTTTGGGGAGGGCCAGGTTTCGCTGCCGATGGCGACGGGGTTTGTGCACTTTATCCAGCCCAACCTTCAGATCAGCTTCAAGCTGGGGGGCTCCACTTCGATCAAGGGGAGCCTGGTGTATGACGACCAGACCGCGGTGGTGGGGCGGCCGGGGCAGACGTTTAAATCTTCGCCGGTGAAGGTGAAGGTGCGGCTGCCGGGAAGGCCAGAAGCGGTTTACAACTACCGGACGGTGCAGCACAAGAAATACGGCCCGATGATGCCGGTGATGCTGCTTTTAAACAGCATCAAGGCGCAGCAGAACCTGCCGATGGAAAACACCGCGCGCCTGCGTGCGACGCTGGACTACGGCAAGGGCCGGGTGATCAAGGTGGATTCGGTATTGCCGATGGCCAATCCCACTGCTTTTGCGATGCAGATTTACCCGGCGATGCAGTTTCTGGCGATGAACCCTTTTGAATCCATGACGCTGCAGTCTTCGGAATTCGAGCTGGATGTGGAAGACAAGGTGAGGGCGGGATTCATCGCCAGCGCCAAGGCCGTGCGGGAGGAGATCAAGCCCGGCGAGATGTTTGAAGCGGTGGTGAAAGTACAGCCCTTCGGCAAGCCGGTGGAGGAGCGCAGGGTTTCGATCCGGGTGCCGGCGGATATGCCTGACGGGCAATACAACGTCGGGATCGTTGACAGCCACACGTATCTGATGGCGCTGATGTTCAGCAAGCCGTACCTGACCCGGGTGACCAACGGCGATGAGCTTTTCGACTTGGCCAAGCGGATTCTGGGGGTGAGGAGCGATCGGCTGTATGTGGTGCTGGAACTGCCTCAAACGGTGCTGACGGTGAATCGGCAGGAACTGCCGAGGCTGCCGGGAAGCAAGGCGAGCATGATCGCGTCACAGTCTTCAAGCGCGATCGGGGTGACTGGGGAGATGCTGATTAAGGAATTTGAAGACCCGCTTTACATCGAGGGCTCTGTGAGCGTTGCGTTCAAAGTGAAAAAGGACCCGACTGGCCGGTGAGCCGGCCGGAGGTTTTTAGTACACATTCAATCGATGGATAACACTTTCGGCCCAAGGGCCGGATCACGCAGGAAAGCAGATATCAATGAACCGAATCTTTTCGCGATACAAGCCTGGGATCAAGCGGCTTTTGAACCGGACGGGGACGTTTGCGCTGGTGAGCGCGCTGATCTTGTGCGCGGGGTCGAGCGCGATGGCGATTCAGCCGGGCAAGTGGGAGCAGGGAAGTGAACCGGACTTTCAGGCAGGCAAGCGGGACCAGACGGTGGTGAGCAGCCTGGGTGAGGTGGAGCTTTCGAGCCGAACCAAGAAACTGGCGGATCTTCCGCTGGACTTTAACGCGGTGTACGACGCAGCGGTGATGCCCAATGGGGATGTTTACCTGGCGGCGGGGGCGGAGAAGTCGGAGATATTCAAGTGGTCAGGCGGGAAGCTGACGCCGGTGCTTTCACTGCAGAATGAGCAAGTGTTCGCGCTGACGGTGGATGGCGCGGGCCGGCTGCTGGTGGCGGTGAGCGCGGAGGAAGCCACGCGCGTGGGTGTGCTAGAGAACGGCAAGCTTACGACGCTGGTGCCGTTGGACGGTATCCGGTACGTGTGGGACATGACGTTGGTGGGCGATCGGCTGGCGCTGGCGACGGGTACGCCAGGGCGCATTCTGCTGGTGGATTTAAAGAAGGCCGACGGCAAGCCGCTGCCCAAGCCCGCCAAAGACGCGGAGCCCAAGGCAGACACCAAGCCAGCGGCCAAAGCCGAGAAGGCAGATGGCGAGGAAGCGGCCAGCGAAGAGGCGCCGGACCCGACGTTTCACGCGTCGGTGACGCAGGTGCTCAAGAGCAAGCAGAACAACCTTTTGTGCCTGGGCGTGGGGCCGAACATGAGCCTTTACGCTGGGAGCGATACCGAGGGCCTGGTGTATCGGGTGCTGCTTAAGAAGGACTACACCGCCGATCAGCCGATGGTGATTTTTGACGCCCCGGAACCGGAAATCGGCGCGCTTCTGGTGCAGCCTGACGGGACGGTTTTTGTGGGTACCGCGGATGTTTCGATGGCGGACTCCATGACCGGCGGAGCCATGCCGCAGGCGGGCCTGGGCGCCGCAAGCAAGGCTGGGCACCCCGGCAGCGCGGGGGCCGGCGGAGGGCAGGGGCCTGAAGACGGAATCGGCGGTGAAGGAGACGGGGAATCGGCCATGCCTGGGTTGAAGAAAGAAAAGAAGGCTCCAGCGCCGGCCAAGGAATCCAAGGATTCTGAAAGCCGGTTGCCGATGGGCGCCCTGGCTGTGCCTGCCGCTGCGGGCATCCGGACGCCGGTGAAGCTGGAAGCACAGGCCGCGGGCGCCGAGCCGGTGGCAAGCCAGGATCTGGACCGGCTGCGCGCGGTGATCAAGCAAAAGATGGAAATGAATAAGAAGGTGGGCGCGAGTGGTGAGCCAAGCGACGCCGCGATTGGCCCGGCAGGGGCCCGTAGAGCCCGCCCGGCGGGAGCTGCGGTGCGTCCCGGAGCGGTCCCCGATCCCTTTGTGCCTGGCTCCATGGCGGGCCCGGGCGGGGCCAATGCCGTCTATCGGATCACGCCCGACGGATTTGTGCATGAGGCGTTTCGCGATAACGCGATGATCTTGAGGATCGTTCAGCAGCCGGACGGGAAATTGCTGGTGGGCACCGGTAATAACGGCGTGCTGTATCGGCTGGATATCGGCGCGGGCGAATATACGGCGCTGGCGGACCTAGAAGCCGAACAGATCGGCACGGTGCTACAGCTTCCCTCAGGCCAGACGCTGCTGGCGACCTCCAACCCGGCCCAGGTGCTGGAACTGGACAAGGGGTATGCCAAGTCCGGAACGCTGACCAGTTCCGTGTTTGATGCATCGCAGATCAGCCTGTGGGGGAACCTGGCGGTGCAATATCAGGCGCCCAAGGGGACGAAGGTGTCGATCCAGACCCGGTCGGGCAATGTGGAAGACCCGGAAAATGGGCCTTGGTCGGTGTGGTCAGAGGCACAGGTGCTGACGCCGGGGGCAGATGCCCCCGCGGGAGCGCCCTCGTTTGCGCAGATTCAGAGTCCGCCTGCGCGGTTTTTGCAATACAAGGTGACGCTGGAAGGCACGCCGGACGCGACGCCGGTGGTACAGAAGGTGGATGCGACGTACGTGGTGCCGAATTTGCGGCCCAAGATCGCCTCCATCCGGGTGACACACCCCGACGACCAGCCGATGGGCGGACCGGCGATGAACCACCGCATGCCTGCGATGCCCAAGCAGGTGCAGGGGGGCAACCGGCCTGGCCGGCCCAACCCGAACATGATCATGGTGCCGGGACAGCCCGGCGAGCAGCCGGAGCCCACGGGCAATCCGGCGCTGACCGTGGAATGGGAAGCGGTGGACCCCAACAACGACCGGATGATCTTCAAGATCGAATACCGGGCGGTGGGGACCAATGTGTGGCTGCCTGTGACCAAGGAGCCTGTGGAAAACGGTCCATATGAGTGGCAATCACTGAAAGTGCCGGACGGGCGTTACCAGGCGCGGCTGACGGCCAGCGACTCGCCGGACAACCCTGCGGACATGGCGCTGTCGGCGCAGAGAGTGAGCTCCATCTTCGTTGTGGATAACACGCCGCCTGTGATTGAAGGGGTGAAGTTCAAGCAGGATGGACAGGCTGTAACCCTTACAGGACAGGTGAAAGACGCGGTATCCACCATCCGATCGATCCATTACACGGTGGATGGGGCGGCCGAGTGGAAGATGGTTGTTCCCGACGACATGCTCTTTGACTCGACAAAAGAGAGCTTTACGATTAAGATTGTTGGTCTTTCACCGGGCGAGCACGTGGTGAGCGTCCGGGCCGTTGATGCAAGGGGTAACCCGAAATATGCGTCAACGAGCATTCAGGTGAAGTGATTGAGGCGCTGAAAAGCCTCAGCAGACATGGGGCGAATGTATGCCCCGGAAGGAATGACGAGCTATGCCTACCCATTACGAAAAGAAGCGCAGCCTGGTGAAGCGCGGGCGCAAGTGGGGCTTCCGTACCCGCATGAAGACCAAGAACGGCCGTGCAATGCTTTCACGCAAGCGCCGGGTTGGCCGGTCGCTGAGCGTCCGCAAGTATTGAGCCTTGACTTGGTTTTGCAACATCTTGCGAGAGCAGGGGTTGTAAGCTAAGTTTGTCCCTAATGCCTATACACCAGGCCCGGGCCGAAATGGTCCGGGCTTGTCAATTGGGAAGAAGGGCAGGGTTGGTGGCAGGGTTTGGGGTGGCAGAGTCCCGTGCCTTTGTATCTCGTGTCCTGTGTCCTGTGCCAAGAGTTCAGAGTTGGGGGTTTCAGCGCTCAGAGTCTCAGGTCATGGGTGACGTTCTGTTGGGGCTAATGAATGCTCAACAAGAGGTTGGATTACGGCGAAGACGCCTAATCCGACCTACGTCAGGCGGGCCATATGACGGATTCGGGCACGGCCCCGTGGGAATGGCGACTTGGGAATGGAGTTGGAATTTCAGTTTTATCAGTTGCAAACAACAGTGAGGCGGTTTGGGGAAAGAAGGCTTGGAACCTTGGGGTGAAGCGCGCATCCAACTGACCCGGTATTCTTAAAACACCGTAGTTCCCGGTGCTATTTCAAGCCAAAATTCAAAAAGCAAGAGTCATGAACCCACAAACCATAAAACTTTCAGGCCCGGTCGTTGAAGTCTTTTACGCCAGCAAAGAGCCGGCGGGAACGCCGACGGTGATCGGTGTGCCGCTGGAGGATGGCTGGGCGCAAGGGGATGAGGCATTTCGGCTGACGACGCCGTCGGGCGCGCATGTGGCGGTGGCCACGCGGGTGCTCAGCAAGCACAAGAATGGCTCGGCAAGCTGGCTGCTGCTTTCCTTCCTGGCGGAAGAAAAAGGTTTGTTCGTGCTGGAGAAGCACAAGGCACCGGCTGTGAAGGATGCGGTGCATGTAGACCATGCGGGCGGGAACGTGGTGATTAAAACCAAGCGCGCCCGGATTGCGCTGGCGGTGGATGGGACGGGGCCCGTTTCGGAACTGATCATCGACGGGCGGGCGATTATTGCGCGGCCTGATGATCTGCGGTTTGTGGTGGATTCGTTCTCCACGCTGCATGAAGAGTCGCGGACGATCCGGATGATCGAGAGTTCGGATGTGCGGGTCCGGGCACGCGTGGAGGGCGCGCACTTTAATCTCGCCGGGAAGCGGAAACTGAATTACCGGTTGGATATCGAGGTGTGGGCGGGGTGGCCGGTGGTGCGGTTTGATTACCACTTTTTCAATCTGGAAAAGGGCGCGGATCAATTGCCGGTGCAGCGGATGGCGATGGAACTGGATCTGGATATCGCTTCGCCGACGCATCGGCATTTCCAGCAGCACAACCACACGGTGGCGTATGTGCCGCGTGAGGTGATGAATCCTTCGCCGGTGGCGATTGTGGCTGATGGCGCGCGTATGAGCGCGCACGTGGAAAACGAGCGGATGTTGTTGGATGATTCGGAATACAACGTACATGTGCGTCCGCCGCTGCTGGATGTGGAAGACTGGATGGGCGTGGTGGGGGGTGACAAATCGGTTTACGTGAAAATGCAGGACTTTAAGCACCAGCGGCCCAAGCGGCTGGCCAGCGCGGGGAGCCACCTGTCGCTGGAGTTCTGGCCGGAGTTTGCCGGGGACAACCAGAAGACGGGCGGGGGATGCTCACGCGTGGACGGAATGGGGCCCAACCTCGGCAAGGGGTTGGAATTGCCGCAAGGCCGGTCGCGCCGGCAGGTGTACTCGCTGACGAGCTTTGAAGGAGCGAGCAACAACGCGGAAGTGACGCGGCTGACGGAAGCGCTCTGGTGGGAGGGGCGGGCCTGCGTGAAGCCGGAGTGGCTGATCCAACTGAAGAAATTCCAGCAGGAAACCTATATGCGCCCCGGGCACTCCAAGCGCATGGAGGGCTACCTCAAGAAGCTGATGGGCCTGAATACCCCGTCGTCGATGTGGGACCTGGGCGATACGCCGGATTCGGGCGGGTATTCCAGCACGTACATGGGCATCGGAAATGCGCAGGATCTCAAGCCGGGCTGGCCTGACGTGCCCAAGGTGTTCACCACGCAGACGTTTGTGGCGCCGTGGATGCTGAATGATGCGTATGAACCGATCTGGACGAACAACGAATACGACGTGATTCATGCGTTGGCGTCGGAAGTGATGCGCACGGGCCGATATGACCACTGGAAGAACCTGCGGTGGTTTGCCCGGCACAACATCGAGGTGGACTTCATCCACTACAGCGACCATGCGCAGCAGCACCGTTCTACGCCTCAACACTCGGCGGGACACAGGCGGTCGGGGTCGATCCCCAGCCACTTCTGGACGCAGGGGCTGCTGGAATATTACTGCTTGACCGGCGACGAAGACGCGCTGGAAGTGTCCATGGCGCTGGGTGACAAGATCATCGAAGACCTGGCGGACCCGGTGATGCGCAAGGGGTTCTTTGGCTTCACGCGCGAACTGGGCTGGCCGACGCTTTCGCTGAGCTACCTGGCGGAAGTGACGGGTGAAGAGCGCTACGCGAAGCAATTGCAGGAGATCATCGACTTCTTTGTCGGGTTTGACCGCAAGACCTTCTCCGGCGCGGTGAAGCTGTCCTCGGGCGATGCCCGGCATGGGCTGGAACGGCAGATGGTGATGGGCTTTTTCGCGTATGGCTGCATGATCGAGGGCGTGGACCACTACATCCGGCGCACAGGCGACAACAAGGCACTGCACTGGCTGACGGAACTGCTGCAGGAAATGCGTGATGCGGCGGACGCGTGCTTTGAAGACGGATACGCCCTAGAATTCTCCAGCCAGGTGCCGCTGGGCATGGCGATCGGTTATGAATGGACGGGCGACAAGCGTTTCTTGAAGTCCGGCATGATGAGCCTGGAGGCCGGCATCGACGGCGGTTTGTGGCACGGTCCGCGGCACGAGGTGAAACCCGTGGCGACGGCGTATCGAGGATTGATTAGATTCCTGGGGTCCGCGGCGCGTACGGGCGTGCTGGCGAAACTTGACTACCAGAGCCTTCAACACCCGGAATGGTTTGCATGATTATGGCCAATAAGGAGAAGAATTCAGACAACGCCGTGCGCATATTAAACCGCAAGGCCAAGCATGATTATCACATCGTTCAGACGCTGGAGGTGGGGATCATCCTGCAAGGGTCTGAGGTAAAAAGCGTGCGGGCCGGCCAGGTGAACCTGGGCGACGGGTATGCCATGGTCGATTACAAGACCGGCAAGCTGCTGCTGTTTGAAGTGGAGATCGCGACCTATAACCAGGCCCGTGGGGCCAACAGCCATGCGACCAAGCGGGTCCGCGAACTGCTGGCACATAAACGGGAGATCATCAAGCTTGGTGAAGCTGTTGCGGCGCACAGCGGCACCCTGGTGCCGATTGCGATGTACTTCGTGCGTGGGAATGTGAAACTGGAGATCGGTGTGGGGACCGGTAAAAAGGCGTTTGATAAGCGCGACGACATCAAGGAGCGCGACGCCAAGCGGGAGATCAACCGGGCGATGAGCAAGCGCCGGGAGGGGTAGGGCGGGGGGGAGGGAGAGTCCCGCGTCCTGTGCCCCGTCCCGCGTCAAGAGAAGACGGGCTGGAGTTTGGTGTCGCATGACGACATGCTCAACGCCTGCTAAGCGCGATAACCGCTTTGGGATCAAGACAATGAAAATGCAAACGCCTTGGGGGCGCCTTCAAAGTCGCCTGAAAGAGCGGGCTGTTGTAAACTAAAACGCATGAAGGTTTCCTTATTCGTCACCTGCCTGACCGACACGTTTTATCCCCGTACCGCGATCGCCACGGTCAAGGTGCTTGAGCACCTGGGCTGCACGGTCGAATTTCCCGAGGCGCAGACCTGCTGCGGGCAGCCGATGTACAACAACGGCTTCTCCGATGAAACGCGGGATCTGGCCAAGAACATGATCCAGGTGTTTGAGGACTCTGAGTATGTGGTGACGCCTTCGGGCTCATGCGCGGCGATGGTCCGCGACCACTACGTAGAGCTTTTTCACGATGACCCGGCCTGGCACGATGCCGCAGTGCGTTTTGCCAGCAAGACGTACGAGTTCATCGAATTTCTGGTGAAGATCAAAAAGGTGGACCTGGCGGCGCTGGGGTGCGAGTGGCAGGGCAAGACGACTTACCACTATTCATGCCACCTTCGCGGGATCGGCATGACCACCGAAGCCGTGCAGGTGATCAAGCAGATCAAAGGCCTGGAGTATGTTCCGCTGGAGAAGGCGGACCAGTGCTGCGGGTTCGGCGGGACGTTCGCGCTGAACTACCCGGCGATCTCCGGGTCCATGGCACGCGACAAGGCCGAGTGCATCCGGGCAACCGGGGCGACGACGATTGTTTCCAACGATGCCGGCTGCACGATGAACATCGCCGGCACCTGCCGGCGCGAGAAGGTGGATATCCAGTTCAAGAGCCTCGCGGAGATCATCGCCGAGGGGCTGGGTGTGCTGGAGAAGGTTCCCGCACCGGCGGGGAAATAAGAAGTTGAAGCGAAAGTTCGCAAGACCCCTGGCCATGACGGTAGATGAAGTGGGAATGAGATCGATATGACGACCACCAAAGACTCCCAGCAGAACAAGAAGTACGACGTCCACATCACCCGCCCGATGGATGGAAGCGACTTCCAGGGGCACCCCATGGGGCAGGGGAACCTGACGGAGTTCCACGAGCCCAACCCGCTTGATATCAAGCTGCCGTACCACATCCAGGAACGCGCGGAAAAAGCCACGAAGAATGCGCAGCTGCAGAAGTTCGTGAACCATGCGACGCTGACCAAGGACACCACGCGCAAGAAGGTCTGCCTGGAAGTATTCGGGCAGAACTACGACAACATGCGCGAGCTGGCGGGGCAGATCAAACAGCACACGCTGGACAACCTGGATTACTACCTCGAAGAATTCATCAAGAACGCGCGCGCCAACGGCACACAAGTCCACTTCGCCAAAGACGGGCGCGAAGCCAACGACATCTGCATGGATATCGCCAGGCGCATCGATGCGAAGCTGTGCGTGAAGTCCAAGTCGATGGTGACGGAAGAAACCCACCTGCTGCCTGAGCTGGAAGCGATGGGTTGCGAGACGGTGGAAACCGACCTGGGCGAGTACATCATCCAGCTTGATAACGATGCGCCTTCGCACATCGTGCAGCCGATGATCCACAAGGACCGGGCGGCGACGGCGCGCGCATTTACGCGTGAGCTGGGCGTGGCGTACTCTGAAGAGCCGGAAGACATCTGCCAGACCGCGCGCATTTTGCTGCGTGAGAAATACCGGAAGTCCGACCTGGGCATCTCCGGCGGGAATTTTCTGGTGGCCGAATCAGGCACCATCGTGCTTTGCACCAATGAAGGCAATGCGGGATTCTGCACGGCCGCGCCGAAAGTGCACGTGGCATTTGTGGGAATTGAAAAATTGGTGCCTGAGGCCCAGCATCTGGCGATTTTCCTGAAGCTGCTTTCCCGAAGCGCCACCGGCCAGGCGCTGACGGTGTACACGGACTTTGTGACTGGCCCCAAGCGCGAGCGCGACCACGACGGCCCGGAAGAAGTGCATGTGATCCTGGTGGACAACGGGCGCATCGAAGTGCTGAAGGAAGAAACGCGTGAAATGCTGCGCTGCATCCGCTGCGGCGCGTGCCTCAACGCCTGCCCGGTGTACCGGAAAATCGGCGGGCATGCTTATGGCTCGGTTTACTCAGGCCCGATCGGCGCGATTCTAACGCCGATGCTTAAAGGCCTGGCCAACTACAGCGACCTTCCCAAGGCCAGCTCGCTGTGCGGCGCGTGCTACGAGGCGTGCCCGGTGAAGATCAACATCCCCAAATACCTGATTCAGCTCCGCAAGGACATGATCAGCCAGAAGATCACCGGGGCCGGCGACCGGATGTTTTACTCCCTGTGGGCCAAGAGCCTTTCCAGCACGACCACGTACAAGCTGGGAGGCTGGGCGCAGAAGGTGGTATTCCGCGCGCAGGCGTACTACAACGGTTCGCTGGAAAAAGGCGATCCGTACTCGGCGCGCGGATGGCTGGACAATGCCCCGGGCCCGGTGGCGGGGTGGACCAGCCAGCGGGATATGCCTACGCCGCCTGCACGGAGTTTCAGGGATTGGTGGAAGAAGCGAGATGTGTGAAGAGGGAAGAGCGGGTTTCGGGTTCCGGGTAAAGACCCGGAGAAGATTGAAACTGCATAGCCTTTCCGAGTTTTATTCCGAATCGCGGCTTTTAACGAACGCGGAAACCAATGACCAAATCAAGCACGCAAGAAGAATTCATGGCTCGGGTCCGGCATGCGCTTAAGCATGAGAAGACAGCGCCGCCTGCTGCGCCTTGCCCTGCGGTGAATGAGGGCATTGCCCGGCTGGCACGTTCCAGCGATGCGCTGATGGAGATTTTCTGCACCCGGGCCGGTCAGGTGGGCATGAAGGTGCAGAGGCTCAAGGGTGACGGGTTGTCCAAGGCGATCAATGCGATCCTGGAAGAGCGCGGGGCCAAGAGCGCGGTGGTGAGCGTCGGTTCTGTGCCGCAGGCGCTGCCGCTGAAGGAAAACCTTCGGCGCAAGGGGCTTGAAGTGATCGATTGGACCGAGCAGCCGGGGCTGGAACCGGTCTACCGGGCGGACGTGGGCATTACTGATGTGCACTCGGCGATCGCAGAATCCGGCACGTTTGTCTATTGCTCGGACGCCGGACATGGACGTGGTCTGTGGCTGGTGCCGCCTGTGCATGTGGCACTGGTGCGCAAGAGCGATATTCTGCCGGATATGATCGACTTCTGGGCGACATTCAAGGGCAAAGCGCCTAAGGATTGGCCCGCGGGGATGGTGTTTATCACCGGCCCCAGCAAGACTGCGGATATCGAAGGCGTGCTGGTGACGGGCGTGCATGGCCCGGGTACGGTGCATGTGCTAGTGCTGGAGGATGCCTGAGAAGGGGCAGGGCACGGGGGCGTGGGTGACAAGGAGATGTCAGATGTATGAGGTTGGATGTTTTGGGGTCTGAATTTTATAGGAGATAGGTATGACGATCGGAATTCGATTTTTGTTTGTGTTGGGTTTGCTGGTTTGCGCGGGTTGTGAGACCAAGCAGCAAACGTGGCAGGAGCAGTTTGCCGATACCGGGTTTGTCGCGGGAACGGGCTTAAAACCTGACCGCACCTTTGCAATCGACGATGTCCCTGTGCCCGAAGGGGCTGCCCTTTTGGAGTCATCAGGGGTAAGCCGGCATCAGACCGCCAACGGACATTCGAGCGGCTCGGCAACTCTGCATCAAGAATATAAAATCGTGGCGAAAGTCGGGGATTTTGTCGCCTACTTCCGCGATTTATCAGCAAAACGGGGTTGGAAAGAAACGCGTGACACAATATCCGGCGATCTCCGTGAACTGCAATTCACCCGCGTCGACGACAAGATGACCTTGAAAATCAATACATCCGACGGGGGATCACTTCATGTGACGGGCGATTGCGTATTCAACTGGCGCAATGTGAAGCAGTCCGAAAAGTAATGGGCGGTTTGCTCGTTTTCCCACCCGGGTTTACACTCCGGGACAGGTCAGGAGCCCTAAGTCATGATGAAACAGAGCTTGCTTTGTCTTGCGTTGGTTGGCGTGCTGTTGAGTGCCGGCTGCAAGTCCCACAAGGATGAGCAAGTCCGCTCGACCGATGGCGACAAGCTGGTGGTGGCGCCCACCCCACTGAAGCCTTCGGATAACCCGGCGATTGCCGACGTTCCGATGCCGGTGGGATTTGTCCTGGCCCCCTCAGTGAGCCGGACGGATATCCACGAAGGCAGCCGGACGATCAGCCACATTTACGAAGGCCGGGCTTCCATGCACAACCTGGTGGCCTACCTGCGCGTGAACGTGGGCAAGTACAACTGGGAACGCATGGTCGACAAGGAAGCCGAGGATGTGTCGGTGCTTGAGTTCGACAAGGGCCGTGAGCACTTGTACATCAAGATCGACCAGGAAGAGGGCTTCCTGCGCGTGACGCTGAGCCTGGTTTCCCGAAAGCTGGGCGAACGCAGGGAAGAACGCCAGCTTGGCCTGTGAACTGGTGCGGTCAAAAAACGAATAAAGAAAAAGAGCGCAGATGCCTGCGCTCTTTTCATTGATGGCGGTGACGAACCATGCGGCTGGTTTTACGAGGAAGCAAGCTTACGCTTTGGCCTTCCCCATGGCTGGAGTTTATTTTGCATGGCCGGCGCGGGAGGCCGTGGAAGCGCCAGGCATTAAATCCAGCGGGACTTCATAGGTGTGCTGCTGAGGCGGCTTGCCAAGAAGCTGCGCGAGCAGGATTTCCAGCACCTGATCGGCAAGCTGGGCCTGCGGCTGGCGGACGGTGGTGAGCCGAGGGCGGTAAAGCTGGAGTGCCATGTCCGACCCGTCGAACCCGCAGACGGAGAGATCGCCGGGGACGCTCATGCCGGCGTCCAGGAGCCCGTTGATGAGCCGCATGGCGACCTGGTCGCTCATGGCGAGGACGGCGGTGGGGCGTTGGCTGGGGGGCATTGCGGCGATGCGCAGTCCCAGCGTGGTGGCGTTGATGTAGAGATCAATGTTGCCGGGGTCAGGCGGGACGAGAGCCGCTTGGCGGAGCTGGTCGGGCGTCTCATGCCACTGGTTGGTCCAGAGCGAGAAAAAGCGTGTGCGCGTGCCGGGCACTTTTGCGATGGCCTGGGCTGCGCCTTTGAATTTGATGTTTTGCGAGCCGCCTACGCCGATGTAGGCGATATCCCGGTGTCCGAGCTGCAACAGATGGTTCGCGGCGATGGCCATGCCTGTGGCCCGGTCGATCATGACGCAGGGGATCTCGGGCACATCGATTTGCGGGTCCGCCAGGACACAGGGGGGGAGTTCATTGCCGAATACGGATTGGAGATCGGGCCAGGTTTTGGCGTCGCCGTGCTGGCCATAGATGATGATGCCGTCGACCCTGCGGGCGATCATGCTATGGAGGTAATCGGTGAGGCCTTTGGGTTCGCCCTGGGTGAAGCCCACGAGCACCTGGTAGCCGGTCTGGACGAGTTTTTTCTCGATGGCTTCGACTTTAAGGTTGCTGACGCCGGAGCGGAGGTTGGGCAGCAGGATGCCGACGGTGAGCGACCGTTGCATGCGCATGGCGCGCGCCAGTGGGTTGGCGCGGTATCCCATTTCGACGGCAAGGCCCTTGATCTGCTCGCGCCTTGCGAGGCTGATTTTGGGGCTGTCGCGCAGTGCGAGTGAGACGGTGACGTTGCTGGTGCCCGCCCGGCGGGCGATGTCTTTGATTGAAACGCCCATTTGAAGCCTTGATTTGACGTTTTACTCCCACAACGTAGAGGGGGCGGGGGCGGGTGTCAATCGGGGGCGGGGGAGGAGCATGGCAATTGCATTTGGATAATGCGAAGGCACATGCACCCGGGGTATCGGGTTTTCGGGATATCGGGGGGCTTCGAAAACGCCTGATCCATCCCAGGTGCATGCCCTTTTGATACTCAAACCTTAGTCAATCCGCTCCTGGATAGCCGATGCCTCGGCCACTCGAATGCGTGGGCTTTGGGTAAATGAGATAGCCCAGCGGGGAGGAAGGGAGGAAACGGAGGTCCGGGTGAAGTTTGAGACTCGAGGGGTCAGGGCGGTGATGTGAGCTTGGGACTTTCTGTGACAGCGGACTCGAGGCGTGAAGATTCGCTAGAATGGATGACTTATGAGCAAAGACATCGAAAAAGTCGAGTCCGGCAATGATTGGGATGATTTTGTCTCCGGCGCTGCGCCGTTTTGGGATAAATGGGGTAATTCCCTGCTGACGGGGATTCTGGTGATCCTGGTGGCGGTGTTTGCCTACCGGCTTTACTCCGTGCGGCAGGCTGAGCAGATGAACCAGGCGTGGCTGAATATGGCGAACTCGACTTCGCCCCAGTCCATGTCGACGGTGGCTGCCGACAACAAGGGAACCGCGGTGGGTTGGCTGGCTTCCATCCGTGCGGGGAATCTTTATTTGACCCAGGCCCGGCAGAGTGCGGCGCTGCCGATGGGGCTGCCGGCGTCCACGCAGCCGGCGGCGACACAACCGGCTGGGACGGCCGGCAAGGATGCGTCCATCAGCCAGGCGGCCGCAGCGTTTAATGAAGTGATCAACGATCCCAACGCCGATCTGCTTTACAAGATCAATGCGCGTCTGGGCATGGCCGGCGTGGAAGAAGCACGCGGGGCTTTCGATAAGGCGCAGGCCCTGTATCTGGGCGTGGAGAAGGATGCCAAGGAAGCGTATCCGCAGATCGCTTCGCAGGCGGCTGAACTGGCCAAGATTGCCCCCAAGCTGACGCAGAAACTGACCTACAACACCGCGGCGACGCTTCCGTTTGGACCCAAGGGTCCGGCGACTCCCCGTGAGGAACTGCCGCTTGTGATGCCTGAGGCGGGTGGGTCTGGCCCGACGCCAGCGCTGCCTGCTGGCGTTCCCACCAAGCCCTGAGGCGCGACAAGCGCAGGCGTTTATCAGCCATGGCCCGTGAGGAAGAAAACCAACCTGAAGTGACAGCTCACGGCACGCAAAAGCCGGGTGAGGGGTGGGAAGACGTTGTCTTTGAAGCCAATCCCGATGAAGAAAGCGTTGCGCTGACCGAGGAAGAGCCCGGCACCGTGGAACTGGATGAAGAGGAACTCACCCTTCCCAAGCCCAACGCGTTTGGCACCGAGCCGGAACATCGGCGGATATCCGTCAAGAAAGACCTGCTCTCGCGCGTGGATGTGTATCTGCAAAACCGGCTTAAAGGCATCAGCCGGAGCCGGGTGCAGAAACTCATCGATCTGGGAGGCGTGAAGATCAACGGGAAGGTGCCCAAATCCAGCACCAAGATCCGGGCGGGGGATGAGATTGATATCGTGCTGCCGGCCAAGGCGGTGAAACGAATCCTGGCGGAAGAAATGCCGCTTGATGTGTTGTTTGAAGATGAACATCTGATTGTGATCAACAAGCAGGCGAACCTGATCGTTCATCCCGCGCGCAGCCAGACCTCCGGAACGCTTTTGAATGGCCTGGCGTGGCGCTTTAAGCAGCGCGTGGAGGCGGCGGGGGGCATCTACCAGGAATTGCGCACGCGAGGGTTTTCCAGCGATAAGCGAGGCCAGGAAGAAGACGGGCGCGTCGGCGGGCTGAGCGCTGTGGGGGCGCAGGAATTTCGCCCCGGGATCATCCATCGGCTGGACAAGAACACCACCGGCTGCATTGTGGTGGCCAAGTCCGATGAGGCGCACTGGGGCGTGGCCAAGCAGTTTGAAGAACGCCAGACGCTCAAGGCCTACCTGGCGGTGGTGCACGGGAATATCGAGCCGCCCGGCGGGGCGTTTGAATACCCGATCGGGCAGCATCCGACGATTAAAGAGGCGTTCTCCGTCCGGCATGATTCGGTGGCGAAGTATGCGCTGACGTATTACCGGGTTCGTGAGCAGTACCAGGGGTATTGCCTGGTGGAGCTTGAACTAAAGACGGGGCGGACCCACCAGATCCGGGTTCATCTGAGCTATACGGGCAACCCGATCGTGGGGGACCTGGTGTATGGCGGCGAAGCGGTGGGGATGAAGGAATTGGATCAGCCGCCGATCGCCGCGGGATCGCGCAAGCTGCTGAATTTCGCACGCGATAAGGAAGCCGGGCAGAAGGCCGACAGGGAGATCGCCGCGCGGGGGGATATCCTGCTGGCGCAGCCGGCGCTGCATGCGGGCCTGCTGCAGTTCACCCACCCGATTACCAAAGAAGTGATGCGCTTTACGGCGCCCCTGCATGAACCAATGGCCACCCTGGTGCGGGAACTGCGAAAGCGGCCCTCGGACCTGCCGGTGGTGACCGAAGGGTATTGGACGGACTTAAACCAGTTGGTCCGATAGCCGATTTTCGCAGATCGGCGATTTGAAAAGTCGCTTTTCGCATGGCGGGGTGAGAGCTTCACCTATCATCCTGCGTTTTCAACCTGAGAGGGTCTATGACGTTTTTTCTGTCTTTGATAACAACCGACCTCCTGTCCAGCTCCGCGTTCATGTGGGGCGCATTCAGCGTTTTGATTCTGATTCTGCTGGCGCTGGACCTGTTTGTGTTTCACAAAGCCGCCCATGAAGTGAAGTTCAAGGAAGCGGTGGGCTGGAGCATTTTCTGGGTGTCGCTGGGGCTGCTGTTTTCGCTGGTGGTGTTTTATAAGTACCAGGCGCAGTTTGAGACCGGGCATGGCGGGCCGGTGGCGGCACATACCCAACCGGCAGGAGCGGGGGGAGCGGCGGTGTCTGACCTGGTGCCGACGTCCGCGGGTGATGCCGCAGTGAAATATGTAGCGGCGTATCTGATTGAAAAGTCCCTTTCGGTGGACAATCTTTTCATCTTTCTGGTGATTTTCAGCTTTTTCAAGATTCCGCCGAAGTATCAGCACCGGGTGCTGTTCTGGGGCATTTTCGGCGCGCTGGTGCTACGGACGGTGTTCATCTTTGCCGGCGTGGCGCTTTTGGCCAAGTTCCACTGGCTTATCTACATCCTGGGCGCGTTCCTGGTATTCACCGGTTTGAAAATGGCTTTCAGCCAGGGGAATAAAGAAGACGAGGACTTTTCCCAGAAGTGGGTCGTTCGGGTGTGCAAGAAGTTTGTACCGTTCTCCGACAAGCTCGACGGCGAGCATTTTTTCATCAAGCAAGCGGGCAAGTGGATCGCCACGCCGTTGTTTCTGGCGCTGGTGGTGGTGGAAGCGACCGACGTGGTGTTCGCGGTGGACTCCATCCCCGCGGTGCTGGCGATCACTTCTGATCCGTTCATCGTGCTGACGAGCAACATCTTTGCGATTCTTGGTCTTCGGGCGCTTTACTTTGCCCTGGCCGGGTTCATGAATTTGTTTGTATACCTTGGGCATGGATTGGCGCTGATCCTGATCTTTATCGGGTCCAAGATGGTGCTGGTGGACTTCATCAAGGTGCCTACGCCGCTTTCACTGAGCGTGGTGGGGGCGATTCTTGTCATCTCCGTGGGCGCATCGCTGATGTTTGGCCCCAAGAAGGAAGCAAGCGAAGAGACCAAGGCGGAGTGATTGCCGGTAAGAACAACAAAAAAGGCCGATGAACGCAGGTTCATCGGCCTTTTGTTTTTAAAAGGGGGGATTAGGCGATGGTGACGGACTTGTCGAGGTAGACGTCCTGGATGGTGTTGAGGATTTTCACACCTTCGGCCATGGGGCGTTGGAAGGCTTTGCGGCCGGAGATGAGGCCCATGCCGCCTGCGCGCTTGTTGATGACCGCGGTTTTTGCGGCTTCGGCGAAGTCATTTTCGCCGGAAGCGCCGCCGGAGTTAATGAGGGGAACGCGGCCCATGTAGCCGTTGGCCACCTGGTAGCGGGTGAGTTCAATGGGGTTGTTGTCAGGGGTGAGGACCTGATACATGCGTTTGTCGAACTTGCCATAAGAGCTGGAGGTGTTGAGGTACTCGTACCCGCCGTTGGTTTCGGGGAGTTTTTGTTTGACGATGTCGGCCTGGATGGTGGCTCCCAGGTGGTTGGCCTGGCCGGTGAGGTCTGCGGCGACGTGGTAATCGGGGCCGCCTTTGGGTTTGAAGGACGGGTTGCGCAGGTAGCACCAGAGGACGGTGACGAGGCCCAGTTCGTGTGCCTGCTGGAAAGCTTCAGAGACCTCGCGGATCTGGCGGGTGGAATCATCGGAGCCGAAGTAGATGGTGGCGCCGACGGCGACAGCGCCCATGTCGAAGGCCTGCTTTACGCGGGCGAAGGGGACTTGGTCGAACCGGTTTGGGTAGGTGAGGAGCTCGTTGTGATTGAGTTTGACCAGGAAGGGGATTTTGTGGGCGTATTTGCGGGAGACGGAGCCCAGGACGCCGAGGGTGGAGGCGACGGCATTGCATCCGCCTTCGATGGCGAGCTTCACGATGTTTTCGGGGTCAAAATAGATAGGGTTTTTGGCGAAGGAAGCCCCGGCGCTGTGTTCGATGCCCTGGTCGACCGGGAGGATGGAGACGTAGCCGGTGTTGGCGAGGCGGCCGGAGTTCAAGATAAGCTGGAAGTTTCGCAGGACGTTGGGCGAGCGGTCGGTGGGCGCCAGGCATTGGTCGACGAAGTTTGGCCCGGGGAGATGAAGGGTGTTCTTGGGGAAGCCCTTGGCGGTGTAGCCCAAAAGAGCGCTTGCTTCGGAGCCAAGAAGGCTTGCGATGTCAGTGGCCATGGAGGGGTCCTTTGATTGGGGGTGGGGGCGTGCAGGGGGGTAAAACCCGAGTGTAACGGGAGAAGATGAGGGGTCAAGGGTTCGCGGTTTGTACACCATGGCTCGGCCTCACGATTTTGAGGGTCCGGCATCACCTGATATCGTGTGTAGTCGGTCATATTGGGACGAGCGGCCCACACTACCGCTTGAGGGAATTCAGGAACAGTGTCCGAAGACGGCAGATCCAAGTTACGAATCGACCCGATTCTCGCAGCCCCACCCCGATCCAACGGATATCTTGTCAAGTGGATGGCCAGCCAGGGCCTTAAGTACCCTGGCAAGTGCATCGAACTTTTGACGTTGAATATCATCCTGCTGGGTATTTCGCTGGCGATCATCAGCATCACCGGCTTGATGGTGGACATTCTCGGCAAAGCAGTGAAGCCCGATGCTCCGCCGCCCAAGGCGCTTTGGGGCTTGGCGCTGCCGAGCGACTGGGAGCCCTTTAAGTGCATCGTGGTGCTTTGCGTGGTGATGGTGGCTTTCACGCTGCTGCGCTTTGTGCTCCGGCTGCGGGCGGTGATCTCCCAGGCCAAGCTGATCCAGGCCATCGTGGGCGCGCTGCGTTCGCGCATTTACGACAAGCTGCAACGGCTGAGCTTCCGGTTTTTTGATGCGAACGAGACGGGCTCCATCATCAACCGGGCGACCGGTGATGTGAACAACATCGCCACGTTTACGGATCAGGCGGTTATCCAGGTGGTGGTGCTGATCGTGACCCTGGCGGTCTACATCATCTACATGGTGAACCTGCACCCGTTTTTGACGCTGGTGGGCATGTCCACCACGCCGGTGCTGTTTATGCTTTCGATCTGGTTCTCCAAAACCGTTCGGCCGGGCTACGAAGAAAACCGGACCCTGTTTGACCGGCTGATTCTGATCGTCAGCGAGAATGCCCAGGGGCAGCACGTGGTGAAGGGCTTTGGTCGGCAGCAGGCGGAGATCGATAAGTTCCGTGGCGCCAACATCGCCTACCGGCAACGTCAGCGGTGGCTGTTTAAGCAGGTGAGCCGGTACTCGGCATTGGCGCAATCGCTGACGCAGATCAACATCATTGTGGTGCTGCTGTATGGCGGCTGGGTGGTGATCACCACGCGCAATCAGGCAGACCCCACACTCACCGTCGGCAAGCTGATCATCTTCACGGTTTTGCTGCAGCAGTTTTCCGGCCAGGTCAACGCCATCGCCAACCTTGCCAATACGCTCCAGCAAAGCCTGACGGCGGCGGGCCGGGTGGTGCAGATTCTCGACGCGAAGCTGGAGATCGATTCCAAGCCGGGTGCGGTGCAGAAACCCAAGCTCGCCGGGCACATCAAATTTGAAAATGTTTCCTTCGGCTACAACCCCGGGGAAATGGTGCTCAAGGAAATTTCCTTTGAGGTCAAGCCCGGGCAGTGCGTGGCGATCCTCGGCGCAACGGGCGCAGGGAAAAGCTCGCTGTTGTCGCTGATCCCCCGGTTTTACGATCCGGATTCGGGGCGGATCACCATTGATGGGGTGGACCTTAAAGACATGCGCCTGGAAGACCTCCGGCGCAACATCGGGCTGGTGTTTCAGGAGAGTGTGTTGTTCTCCAACACGGTGGCCAACAACATCGCCTTCGGCAAGCCAGAGGCGACCAGAGAAGAAATTCAGGCGGCGGCGCAAGTGGCCGCTGCCGACAAGTTCATTCAGGAGATGCCCAAGGGGTATGACTCCATCGTCGCCGAAGGCGGGCTTACGCTTTCGGGCGGGCAGCGCCAGCGCATCGCCATCGCACGCGCGGTGATCCTGCAGCCGTCGGTGCTGATTCTCGACGACGCGACCGCTGCCATCGACCCGGAAACCGAACACGAAATCCTGCTGGCCATGGACAACGCCATGAAGGGCCGGACCACCTTCGTGGTGGCGCATCGGCTGAGCACGCTGCGCAGGGCGGACTTCATCATCGTGCTGGAGAACGGGCGGATCGCCCAGATCGGCACGCATGAAGAGCTGCTCAAGCGGCCCGGCCGGTACAAGGAAATCGCCAGTCTGCAGTTTCTGGACCCCGAAAGCGAAGCGATTATCCGTGCACGGCAGTGGATGGAAGGCCAGATCAGTTCCCCGCTTGAGGCACCGGGCAGTCCGGGCGCTTCAGGCGCCGGCGCCGCAACCCACAACCCAAATGGGGGGCAGGCATGAGCAAGATTGAGCAAGTCAAACCGATCAACACCCTGGCGCAGGTGATCAAAGAAGGCGATGAGGTCCGCACCCGGTCGCTGGAGCTTGGGCTCTACAAGCGGATGCTCAAGTACACCACGCCGTACAAGGTGACGCTGTACCTGTTGCTGGTGTGGGTGGTGCTGCGCGCGATCCAGGGACCAGCGCTGGCGTGGCTGCTGGCCAAGACGCTTAATGGGCCGATCAAAGACGGCGAGCTCAATGACCTGTACTTCTGGGTCACCTGCTACGCGGTGATGAGCTTCTTTACGGATTACACGCTCATGCTCCGGCAGCACTACGCGCTGGTGCTGGGTGAAGGCGTGATCCACGATCTGCGTGAGCACATCTTCCGGCATCTGCAAAGCCTGAACATGGGCTTTTTCTACACCACGCGAATCGGACGGATCATCAGCCGGTTCACGTCGGATTCGGAAAACCTTCGCGCGGGCATTCAGGACGCGATCTTCGTCGCCATCGTGAATATCGGGTCGCTCATCACCGCAGCGGCGATGATGATCTACTCCGACAAATGGCTGTTTCTGGTGGTGCTGTGCTGGTCGCCGATCTACTTTGTCATCTACCAGTTCTCCAAGCGGAAGCTGACGCACGCCCAGCGAATCGTGCAGGAAAGCTTTTCACGCATCACCGCGAACCTGGCGGAATCCGTGGTGGGCATCCGGGTGACGCAGGGATACGTGCGGCAGGACTACAACGCGGAGATGTTCACCAACCTGGTGATCGATCACACGGGGTACAACCTTTACGCAACGCGCGCCGCGGGCAACTTCAACAACATGATTGAGCTGTCCAACCAGTTGGTGCTGGCGACGCTGTTCCTGGTGGGCGGGCACCTGGTGCTCAAGTCATCGCAGGCCAGCACGTTTGATCAGTTGATCACGTTTTACTTTTTGACCAACATGCTGCTGACGCCGCTGGTGGCGATCGGCAACCAGTACAACACGGCGATCACGTCGATGGCGAGCGCCGAGCGAGTGTTTGATATTCTGGACCGCAAGCCCGACTTCGTGGACCCGCCTGATGCGGTGGTGCTGCCGCCGATCAAGGGCAAGGTGGAATTCAAGGGTGTGACGTTCGGCTACAACCCGGCCAAACCGGTGCTGCACGATGTTTCGTTTACCGCGCGGCCCGGGCAGACCATCGCGCTGGTGGGGCATACCGGGTCGGGCAAGAGTTCGATCATCAACCTGGTGTCGAAGTTTTATCTGCCTCAGCAGGGTGAATTGCTCATCGATGGGGTGGACATCCGGAAGATTCAGGCGCAATCCCTGCACAGCCAGATGGGCATCGTGCTACAAGGCAACTTCCTGTTTACGGGCACCATCCGGGAAAACATCCGGGCCGGGCGGCCTTCCGCAAACGATGAAGAAATCCTCGACGCATGCCGGGCCATCGATTGCCTGGACATCATCCAGGCGCTGCCCGATGGGCTGGACACCGTGGTCGGCGAACGGGGCGCGGGCATCTCGCTTGGTCAGCGGCAATTGATCTGCTTTGCCCGAGCCATGCTGGTGAACCCGCGAATCATGATTCTGGATGAAGCCACCAGCTCAGTGGACTCCATCACCGAGGCGAAGATTCAAAAGTCCCTGGCGATCATGCTCAAGGGCCGGACGAGCTTCGTGGTGGCGCACCGGCTGAGCACCATCCGGCACGCCAACCAGGTGATCGTGCTGGATCACGGGCGCATCGTTGAACGTGGCACCCATGAGGAACTGCTGGCAACCGGCGGCGTTTACGCTAACCTTTATCTCCAGTTCATCCGGGCCACCACGGCCTGATGGACGTTTGGTATGCACTTGAACCGGACTTAAGGTAAAGTCTGGAACTGCGGTTTTCAGCCACTTAAGGCTCACAAGGAACGAAAAATGTCTCACGACGACCATGACCACAAGCACGATCACAAGCATGACGAGAAGTGCTCCTCCTGCGGGCACGACCATGGCCACGGCCACAAGCACGAAGCTAAGAGCACCGAGCCGGCATGGGTCGACCTGTGCAAGGTTTCGGATATTCCTGAGAAGGCGGGCAAGTTCGTTCAAGTGAACAAGAACTACCTGGCCGTGTTTAAGACCAAGGACGGCAGCGTGAAGGTGATCGACGACATCTGCCCCCATGCGGGCGGCAGCCTGGCGTCGGGCTGGGTGCAGGACGGCTGCGTGTTCTGCCCGCTGCACGGCTGGCCCTTCAAGCTTGAAAACGGCGAATGCCCTGACAACCCTTCCATCAAGGTGGCGACTTTTGAAGCCCGGATCGTGGATGACAAGGTGCAGGCGTTTGTGAAGTAAATTCGAGGTTGAATCAAAACAGGCGCGGGCCGGCTTATTGCTGCCCGTGCCTTTCTATAGGTGGGCTCGGGATGCAGGACGGCACACGAATCAATATCAATCAAGCCATCCGCAGGGCGCTGGCTGAGCTTGCCTCAGACAGGCGGCTGGTGGTGGCGATCGTAGGGATTCCCGGGTCCGGCAAAAGCACGCTGTGCGCCAGTCTGGCTGATGCGCTCAATGCACATACTCCCGGCTTTGCGTGCGTGGTGCCGATGGACGGGTTTCACCTGCCCAACGCCGTGCTGGACGCACGCGGCCTGCGCAAGCGCAAGGGAAGCCCGGAAAGCTTCGATCTGGCAGGCCTCACGCAGCTTGCGGGCAAACTTCAGGCGAGCCGGGACCCTGTGGTGTTTCCCATTTATGACCGGGCCCTGCATGAGCCTGTGCTGCGCGATGCACCCGGGCAACGCATCGAGCCGCATTGCCGGGTGGTTTTGATTGAGGGCAACTACCTGCTTCTGGATGAGCCGGGCTGGCGGGATCTGGCCCGGTTCTGGGACCTGAAATTATTTCTGGATGTGCCCATCGACAGCGCACGGGAAGATGTGATCAACCGGCACGTCCGAGGCGGGCGACCTCTTGAAGACGCGCTGGCGCATTACGAACGCAATGACCGGCCCAACGCGGTCCGCGTGCTGGAACACATGATTGCGCCGGATTTTGTGGTGGGGCGGTAAAGAAAAACGGCGCGGTTTGAAGCCGTGCCGTTTTGAGCGGAGTTGTTTTTTTGATCAGGCCGATTCGCGCGCCAGGCGCTTGATATCCGACAGCTTGGGCTTGTTTTTGTTGTTGACGATTTCCTCGTCGATCACAAACTTGTGCCGGCTGTTGTCCTGCTCGGGCAGGTCGTACATCAGGTCGAGCATGAGGTCTTCCATCACGCCGCGGAGAGCACGGGCGCCGGTGGCGCGTTCGAGTGCGCGCTTGGCCATGATCTTCAGCGCACCGGGGGTGAACTCCAGCGCGGCGTTTTCCATGCCGAAGAAGTGCTGGTATTGCTTGACCAGCGCGTTCTTGGGCTCGGTGAGGATCTGGACCAGCGTTTCCTCAGTCAGGGGCATGAGGGGGGTGACGATGGGCAGGCGGCCGATGAATTCGGGGATGAGCCCGAATTCAGTGAGGTCTTCGGGCTGAACCTGGTCGAGCAGCGCAGCCTTTTCGTTAAGCACATCGGTTTGCTTGGCGGTTTCGGCGGCGAAGCCGATGGCGCGCTTGCCCAGGCGGCGGGAGATGATTTCCTCCAGCCCGACAAACGTGCCGCCACAGATGAAGAGGATGTGGCTGGTGTCCATCTGGATGTAGGGCTGCTCCGGGTGCTTGCGCCCGCCCTGGGGGGGGACGTTGGCGATGGTGCCTTCGAGCATTTTCAGCAGGGCCTGCTGAACGCCTTCGCCGGAGACGTCGCGCGTGATGGAGACGTTGCCCTGGGTTTTGCCGATTTTGTCGATTTCGTCGATGTAGACGATCCCGCGTTGAGCGGCTTCCAGATCAAAGTCTGCGTTTTGCAGGAGCTTCAGGAGAAGGTTTTCAACGTCTTCGCCGACGTAGCCGGCCTCGGTGAGGGTGGTGGCGTCGCCGATGGCGAAGGGGACGTTGAGGATCTTGGCCATGGTCCGGGCCATGAGGGTTTTGCCCGAGCCGGTGGGCCCGATGAGGAGGACGTTGGACTTGTCGATCTCAACGCCGGTGTCCTTGCCGATGGTGGACAGGCGCTTGTAGTGGTTGTGCACCGCGACGGAGAGGGAGCGCTTGGCTTTGTCCTGCCCGATGACGTATTGATCGAGGTGTTCTTTGATGGTGCGGGGGCTGGGGATGGGCCCGGGTTCTGGCGCGGTGACCGCGGCCTTGTTGTCGCTGGCTTTGTCGGCGGGTTTGCCGCCGGGCGCGGATTTTTTGTCCTGCTTGAAGATGTTGTGGCACAGGTCCGTGCAGTTTCGGCAGATGTAGACGTTGTTGGGGCCTTCGACCATGGGGCCGACTTCCCGGGAAGATTTACCGCAGAAGTTGCAGACAGTGCCGGATTTACGCCCGCCTGTGGAGTCGTTGCCGTCGTTCTGGGAATCACGAGACTTTCCGTTGGCCATGGCATTTCCTGATGGGTCGAGCCCTGTGTGGGGCGTCGGGAACTAAAAAGGGCAAAAAGTCGATGCGTAGGAACGTGTGATTATATCACCACAGTTCGCCGTTGCGAGGATTGGGGGATGATCCCGCAGGCGGGGTCTTGGGATCAGAGCTGGGGCTGAAAAGACCGGGGGCGGTGGGGGGCTCGTCGGGCCGGGGTTTTGGCTTTTCAGGTGCTGCTGCTGCGTTTGAAGCGGGTGTGGGGGACGCGGCGGAGGCGGCCGCTGCGGCGTTGGCCCGGGCGATGGCGCGTTCGTATTCAGCGGGGGTGAGCAGGCCCTGGTCTTTGAGTTTTTCGATGTCCTGGACAGAAAAGCCCGCGGGCGTGGGGGCGGCGTTCTTGATCTTCGATGGGTTTACGGCGTTTCTGACTTTTTGCACGAGCCATATCACCGCGGCCAGGCAGAGCAGGGCGATGCCCAGGTAAAGCAGCAGATCAAGCGTGAAGTAATCAGAGAGGCTTTTAGCGGGAGGAGGGGCGGGCGTGTGAGGGACAAGCTGAAGCGTTTGAGGAGGATGAGAGGCTATGGGTTGAGGCTTGGCGGCCGGCTGGGTGGCTGCTGCGGGCGCTGGCGGGGCGGGTTGGGTGGAGGCAGGCTTGGCCGCTGGCCAGGCGGGCGCGGAGGTAGTGGGGGATGGCTGAGTGGTGGCGGGTTTTCCCCAGCCGCCTTGGGCGTAAGCGGTGGTGGAGGCGCAGAGGCAGGCCAGGGTGAAAATGACCGCCGCCTGCACGGCCGGAGGGGCTTTCAATAAGCCACACGGGCCGTGCAGGCGGTCGGCGCTCTGCACGTTGATACCGGATGACCTCTGGGTTTGGTGCGTCGTCAGACTGCTTTCACAACCGATCGTCGCACGCATGCCGGGAGGTCTCCGTCAGTAATCACTTCTTGGCGGAATATTCGCCTTCGGTGACTTTAGCCGATTCAAGAATCTTGTCGAGGGTCTTCTGCTCGCGGAGCTGGAGGTAGAGGCTCTCGATTTCGCCCGAGCGGATGTATTCCTGGCGGAGCTTCTCGGGGCGACGGCCTTGCTGCCATGCCATGAAGGAGATCCGGTTGTTGACTTCGTCTTCGGAGACTTCGATCTCAAGCTTGCGGGCGGCCTGGTCGATGATGAAGAACAGCTTGAGCTGCTTGCGCGCTTCTTCTTCAGTGTTCTTGCGCATGTCAGCGATACGCTGTTCGATTTCCTTCTCCGGGGTGCCGCGGTAGGTCAGGTCCATGGCCTTGCGGCGAAGGAGCCGGGCCGACTGCCGGCCGGTGAGGCCTTCGGGCAGAGAGAGGTCGACCTTCTCGACGAGGTAGTTGCAGATCTGCTCGTGCTGAGCGGAGGTCTGCTGGATCTTGTTGCGCTGCTCGGAGCTTTCGCGAACGGCTTTCTTGAGTTCTTCTTCGCTGCCGACGCCGTAGCTGCTCTGGATGGATTCCAGGCTGGCGGGCTGGACGCGGAAGACCTTGTCGAGCTTCATGGTGATGGTGATGGGCTGGTTCTTGATCTTGTCGTTCTCGTGGCTTTCGGGGCCCTTGGTGGAGATGACGAGGGTTTCGCCGGTTTTCTGGGCGATGGCGCGCTTGCCGAGGTCTTCGACGACGATGCCGGCGATGTGGCCGCGGAAGTTGAGGTCTTCACCGTTGATGAGGATGAAGCCGCCGGGCTGTTCGAAGAGGAGTTCGGCGTCGGCCGCGGCGTTTTCGCCGGCCTGGATCTTGATGCTGCCCTGGACGTAGTCCTTGGCCTGGATCTGGACGCCGTCGCCTTCGATGGGGTCCATCTTGCCGTTGCGTTCGCGGAGGTTTTCGATTTCCTTGGCGATCTGTTCTTCGGTCACTTCAAGCTTGGGCTTGATGACTTCGATGCCTTCGAGGGCGGGGAGCGCCACATCGGGCGCAACTTCCACTTCGACGACGTAGGTGAGGTTGCCGGATTCGGGGAGCTTGATGTCGCGGAAGTTTTTCACGTCCGGGTCGCCGATGACTTCCAGCTTGTGGTCTTCCACGGCCTGGGAGTAGGACTCGGAGATGATCTGGCCGCGGAGGTCTTCCTTGATGGAGATGTCAAAGCGCTTCTTGAGCAGGCGCATGGGCGCGCGGCCCTTACGGAAGCCGGGGAGGGCGGCATCGTTCTGGAGCTTCTTGTACTCTTCTTCCAGGCGCTTGGAGATCCGGTCAGCGGGGATCTCGATGGTCAGCGCCTTGCGGGCGGGGCCCACGTCGGCGATGGTGACGGTCTGTTCGCCACGGGGAAGACCCGATTCGGTTGTTGCCGGTGCGGTTTCCTGGGAGGTCGTTTCTTCGGACATCAGACACTTCCTTCGTAAAAAGAGATAACCAATGGCAATCCACTGGTGCGCTTGTTCAACATTGATCAAACGCGTGGCGGGGAATTCCAGGCACCCGTCACACCACCCATCAAGAAGGGAGCGGTGTACACGACAAGCGCCCAGCCAGCCGACCCACGCCTGACCCGGGCACGCGCCGGGTCGGTATCTCGGTCTGGACAGAAAGCGTATTGTGGATGGGATAGCGGCCAGTGTCAATGTGAAGCCGGCGGCGTGGGCCTGAATTCAATCTGAATTTTTCAAAACCATCCGATTTAGACTGATTGCATAAACATTTCACGCATTGAATTCGGAGCGATTTGGATGAAGATCGGCACGATGGCGCATCGCATGGGAACGTTTGGTTTTTCGCTGGTGGAACTGCTGGTGGTGATCGCCGTTGTGGCGGTGCTGACGGCGGTTCTGCTGCCGGGGCTCCGGCAGGCCAGGGAACAGGCGCTTAAAGTTCGCTGCCAGTCCAATGAACGGCAATTGATCGTGGCGTCGCACGCGTATGCGCAGGATTACAAAGGTTTTGCGCCGGATCCAGGTTTCACCGGCGCACATGCGTTTTCCGTTGAGACGCGCAAAGTGCTGTTTGATCAATATGCGCTGGGAAACCCGACGCTCTGGTGGTGTCCGACGATTCTGGACAGGGGAATCGCCAACTATAAGACGGTGCGGGTGAGCATGAATCCCAAGTGGTTTAATGACCCTGCGTATGAGCCGGTGGAGTGGGATTCCAACCATCGCTCAGTGACGGGGTATGACTACTTCATGGGGCAACTCAGGGGATGGGTACCCACCAGTCCGCTGGCGGCGACGTATCAAATGCCAAGGATTGATCGGTTTGGCGATTCCAACTCGCCTTCGACGCGGATCGTGTGGGGTGAACCGCTGGCTGCGCCGGGCCAGTCCGGCTGGTCCAGCAATTGGTCCGCGCCGCTTAACGGGCACGACACTGCGGGAAATTTCATTGCGACCGGGGCAAACTACGCGATGGTGGACGGCCATGTGGAATGGCGTTCATCCCGGTGGGGAATGAACACGGTTGCGACAAATACTTCCCAGTATTTCATTTACACGCCGTGAGCAGGGGGTTGTAAAATGTGCTGTCCGGCAACTTGCCAAGATTGTGCCGGGTACCCCTTTTGCAAATACGCGAGCTTTTGTATAATGCTTGGCTCTTTATGAACCGGCAGACCGTCGGCGTTGGGCCTAGAGCCTGACAAGAGACTTTAAAAAGGCCCGATTTATCGGGCGAGAACGCAAGGAGCATTGCAGTGGCGAAGAAAGAAATCACATCGGTATTCAAGATTCAGGCCCCCGGTGGCTCTGCTACCCCGGCTCCCCCGCTTGGCCCGGCCCTGGGTCAAAACGGCGTGAACCCTGGCCAGTTCATCCAGCGCTTCAATGAAAAGACCAAGCACCTCAACGGCAAGGTCGTTGGTTGCGTGATCACGGTTTATAAGGACCGTTCATTCGAATTCGAACTCAAGGAACCGCCCGCAGCGATCCTCCTGCTCGACGTGGCCGGCGCCCAAAAGGGCTCTGGCGTTCCTAACAAGGAAAAGGTCGGCAAGATCACCAAGGCGCAGCTTGAAGGCATCGCCAAGCAGAAGATCAAGGAAATGACTGCCCACTCGATCGAAGCTGCGATGCGCACCCTGGCGGGCACTGCCCGTTCCTGCGGTGTGACCATCGAAGGGTAATTTAGGCCCTTTGAGCTTCATCCGTGAAGCGGGTCTGGTTTGTACGCTTTCCGACAAGTTGTCATCGGCCTACCACGGGCCTTAATACGTGGGAGATAGCCCGGCTTATCCGGGCCGATCGAAAGGATCGTCAAGATGCCACAGCAAGGCAAACGCTACCGTGCAGATTCAGATGGTTGGGACAAGGAAGCAGCGCTTCCTCTGGCGCAAGCCATCGAGAAGGTCAAGTCCTTCAAGAAGACCAAGTTCGACCAATCCATCGACATCGTTGTCCACCTGGGCATCGATCCCAAGCAGGCCGATCAGCTCGTCCGCGGTGCTCTTGCGCTGCCCCACGGCATCGGCAAGTCCAAGCGCGTCATCGCTTTCTGCCGTGACGACCAGATGGCCGGCGCCAAGGCCGCCGGTGCGATCGAAGCCGGCGGTGATGTGCTGGTGAAGAAGGTTGAAGCCGGTTTCTTCGACTTCGACGTGGCGATCGCCAGCCCTGACCTCATGCGCATCGTCAGCCGCCTGGGTAAGGTGCTGGGCCCCAAGGGCCTCATGCCTTCGCCCAAGTCCGGCACGGTGACCCCGAACATCGAACAGGCCGTGCGTGAATACGCCGCCGGTAAGATCGAGTTCCGTAACGACGCCAACGGCAACGTTCACGCCGTCATCGGCAAACACAGCTTTGATGCTGCGAAGCTTACCGAAAACGCTCAGTCGTTTATCGATAACATCCTCCGGCTCAAGCCCTCCTCTGCCAAGGGTCTTTATATCAAGAAGGTCTCCGTGAAGGCGACCATGACCCCCGGCGTGATCGTTCAGCTCTAATTTCACTGAGTTAACTCGTTTCGATCCAGCGTAAACGCAGCGATTGAGAAAGAATTAAAGGATTTGCCATGAGCAAGCCAGTCAAAGCCCTGATCACCGCGAACTACAAAGACAGGTTCCAGAACCTCGACGGCGCGGTTGTGATCTCCATCCGTGGTGTCTCGTCTAACGACACCAACGGTTTCCGCGCCAAGCTTAACGCCAAGAAGGTCAAGCTGACCGTGGTAAAGAACGCCCTGGCCGCTTCGGCCTTCAAGGGCACGGCACTCGCAGAGCTGGGTAACCTGCTCACGGGTTCCTCCACGATCGCCTACGGCGGCGAAAGCGTCGTCCAGGTTGCCCGCGAAGTCATCGAACTCTTCAAGGACAACAAGGCCGTTGAAATCAAAGCCGCCATCATGGACGGCACGATCTTCACCGGCAAGCAGGTCGAAGACCTCAGCAAGTATCCCACACGGCCCGAGGCGCAAGCCCAGACCGTCACCATCATCCTCAGCCCGGCAGCCAATCTGGCTGGCGCGATCGTCGGCCCCGGCCGGAAGATCGCCAGCATCATCAAGGCTGTCGAAGAAAAGAAGACCAAGGAAGAAGGCGCTGCGGCCTGATTGCCGTGCGCGTGATTCCCTCCCCGTATCTTTCGCCTCCGACTGGCCCCGCGGGGTTAAACAGGAACAACGTGTTCCTGCCTCTTGGAAGCAAGGTTTCCTAATTAGGAAGGTTTGAAAATGTCCGATTTCGCAGCAGATATCAAGGAACTGGGCGACAAGCTCGTTGGCCTCACCCTCAAGCAAGCCGTTGAACTCGGCAAGTACCTGAAGGAAGTCCACGGCATCGAACCCGCAGCCGGCGGCGGCGGCGGTGGCGGCGGCGCAGCTCCCGCAGCAGTAGCCAAGGAAGTGGAACAGACCGCTTTCGACGTGATCCTCAAGGCCGTTGGCCCCAACAAGATCGCCGTCATCAAGGTCATCCGCGAAGCCACCGGTCTGGGTCTCAAGGAAGCCAAGGAACTCGCGGAAGCAGCACCCAAGGCTGTCAAGACCGCCCTCTCCAAGGCCGACGCGGAAGCCCTCATCGAGAAGTTCAAGAAAGACGGCGCCGAGATGGAACTCAAGTAAGTTCCTCTCGAGCCTGCATCTTGCAGCTTGAAATAAAAACAACCCGGAGCTTCGGCTCCGGGTTGTTTGTTTATGAGTCGGTTTTGCGGGTCAGCATGTGACGATGCAGATGTTCATAAACCCCGCTTACTGCGGAATGCCTGTCGCGTAATAGTTCCACATTGCCAGAGAGCCTTTTTCATACAGCAACCCTGCCGCGTAGGCATAGCCTGAGTTGCTGTTTGCACGGGCATTGGCCTGGCTCCAGCCTTCCTTGAGCATGCTGTAATAGACATAAGGCGGCTCGCCGCCTTGGTCCTTGCCCCCGAAACTGACGTGCCCATCCTGGAAAAGGATGTTCATGCCGTCGCCGTGCATGGAGTTGTAGGCATTGGTGTAGCTGTTCCAATATTCGTTATCAACGGCAATGGCATCGCCGGGGCGCCAGTCCTGAGCCTTGGGCCGGGAGGTGGCGCGTGGCATCCACCAGCCGCGAAAGCTGTAATCAATTCGGCCTGAGCCGAACTGGCTGAGGCAGTCCCAGCTTACTCCGCCGCCTTGAGGGTTGACGTAATACAAGCCATTGCCGGCGTTGGGTTTGGCCAGCGCCTGGGTGATTCTGCTGAACTCCCGGTAATACAGTTCGACCCATTTCATCTGCGAAAGCCCGGAAAGTTGAAAGCCCTGAGTATCCGGACATTCAAGCAAGGGGACTTTGCCGTTGGCGGGGGATTCAGGCAGATAACCCAGCGTGAAGAACCAGCCATAGCCCACGGGATAGGTTTTCCCCGCGCCCAGTGGGCACGCCGTTGCTGAGGCACTTGTGATGGCGGAGATGCAATTGGTTGCCGGAACGCTGGCGTTGACGGTATGCGCGGTTTTGGTGATCGCGACAAACCCACGGCAATCCGCGGTGTAATACGCCAGCATCTGGCCCTGCTGGCGCATGTTGGAGGCGCATACGGCGACTTTGGCCACGGCGCGCGCCTGCGTGAGGCTTGGCAGCAGCAAGGCAAGCAGCATCCCGATCAAGGCAATCACCACCAGCAGTTCAATCAGCGTGAATGCGCTGCTTCCGGCAGCAGCGGCAGAGTGTCTTGCGGATTGGTGTGGATCAGCGGAACGAACCTGGGGCATCATCAGGGCTCCAAACAACTTGAATGCGTCTTGGCGGGTTATGTTATTACATTACGCTTGTCGGTCTTGGTAAGCAACGCTTTTCTAAAATGCGTTGCGCTCTTGTGCCTCGTTGTTTTTTTCATTTTCCCGTCTAAAGTCTTAATCTATGACCGACCCTTCCCAGATGCGCAAAAATTACATGCAGGCAGGCCTCCTGGAGGCCGATGTGCTTGCGCACCCCGTTGACCAGTTCAAACACTGGTTCGACCAGGCCGTTACCGCCAACACCGGCGATTGGTACGAGCCCAACACCATGACATTGGCCACCGCCACGCCCGACGGCGTGCCTTCGGTCAGGATCGTGCTTCTTAAAGGCCTGGAGCGCCGGGGGCTGACTTTTTTCACCAATTACGAAAGCCAGAAGGGCCAGGAACTGGCGGCCAACCCCAAGGCGGCGCTTTTGTTCTTCTGGCCGCAACTTGAGCGCCAAGTGCGCATCACCGGCGTGGTGTCGCGCGTGACGCGGGAAGAATCCCAGGCTTATTTCCAGACCCGGCCCAAGGGCAGCCGGCTGGGCGCGGTGGCCTCCCGGCAGACACAGGTGGTGCCATCGCGCGAAGCGCTTGAGGCGGACCTTGCCAGGGCGCAGGCGCAGTTTCCCGGGGATCAGGTCGACATGCCTGACTACTGGGGCGGGTATCGCCTTGCCCCGGACTACTTTGAATTCTGGCAGGGGCGCCCCAATCGCTTGCATGATCGGTTGGCTTACAAGCGTGTCGGCGAGGCCTGGACCATCGAACGGCTTTCGCCTTGAGCTATAATGCCGGGCTCACTGGAGACGCTGCGTGATCGACCTGTTTTTAAATTTCAATAAGACTGAGCGGACCTTGCTGATCGGTGCGGGTATTTGCGCCATCGTGACGGCCTCGGTCTACCCGATTCTCACGCGCATGGGCTACCCCGACGGGTTGGCGGTTCAGATCATCATCTATTTTGCCCGTACGGGCGGCGTGCTCCTCTCGATTGCGATTGCCATGGCGATGTGGCGGTACATGCGCCCGGTCCGCGCCGGGGAGGCGCCTGGGGAGGGCGCGTGGGACCCGGACCAGGCGCCGAAAGTGAAGCCGGCCAAGCCCAAGGAATCCGGCGATTCTGCAAAGCCCGGGCAGCGCTGATCGAGATGGCCATGACCGACGACGTGACTTTTCATGTTGCGCTTTATCAGCCGCAGATCCCGCCGAATACGGGGAATATTTCGCGTCAGTGCGTGGGGATGAACGCGCACCTGCACCTGATTGGTCCTTGCGGCTTTGAGATCACTGATACGCGCGTCAAACGGGCCGGGCTGGATTATTGGGATCAACTGAAGCTCACGCTCCATGAAACGCCCGAGACGTTTCTAGCATGGCTGGGCGACCGCAAGCCCTGGCTTGTGACCCGCTTTGGCAATCTGCGTTATGACAAGCCCGCATACCGGCAGGGTGATGTGCTGCTTTTGGGGAGCGAGACCAAAGGCCTGCCGGATGAGTGGCTGGCCCGGTGGCCGGATCGCAAAGTCGTCATCCCCATGACCGGTCCGATCCGAAATTTCAATCTTTCCAATGCGAGCGCGATCGTACTGGCTCAGGCCTGCCTGAATGCCGGCGTGTATGAGCAGTGGGGGCAGTAAATCAGGCGACGAGCAGTGATTATGATGCCGACTGGCGCCTGGACCAGTTTTTGTGGATGGAGGCGATGCCCGTCTGCAGGAGCGATTGATATTCGGCCAACGGCAAAGGGTCGTGCGGGCGCACGACGATGATGATGTCGTACCCTGCGGGCCATTCATGCTGGGTGAGCCTGAAGGCTTCACGAAGCATCCGCTTGATCTTGCCGCGTTTGACCGCGGTGCCCACTTTGCGCGACACGCTCAAGCCCAGGCGGGCGTGGGAAAGGCCGTTGGGCTTGCCGAAGAACGTCAGCGGCCCGACATATTTTTTGGTGTTGGCGTCGTAGACCATTTTAAACGCCAGCGAGCCAGAGAGGCGCATGGCCGGGGGGAAGGCCAGGGGCTTATCGTGGCTGTCGGACTGCTGGGTGGAATCGGTCATCTTGCGCCTATGCTAACTGACGCGGCGCAGAGACTCGACATCCGCTGCGAAACTCCCGACAATGACCTCCTCAAAAATCCTTCCAAGGCGGCCGGCCGATGACCCATCTTTGCGTTCCCATCATGGTTCGATCCTTGTCCGATGCGCTGGCTACCGCTGCCCGGGCTGCGGAATACGGAGCGGACATTGTTGAATTCCGGATCGACCATTTCACGGACGACCTTGAAGCGCTGACGCAATTGATCGATCAATCCCCGCTGCCGTGCATCATCACATGTCGGCCCACGTGGGAGGGAGGGGGCTATGACGGCGAGGAACAAAAGCGCATCAGCGTGATCGAGCACGCGGGCATTCCCACCAAGTCCGGGAAGTCTCCGGCGTACATCGATGTGGAGCTTGCCGGTTACCAGGTGTCGGCGAATTTGAGGCAGAAAGTAGGCCTGGTTGTCGATCATGACAGGCAGGTCCGCCCGATCACCGCGGGGTTGATTCTTTCATCACATGACTTTCAGACGCGCCCGTCCGATCTTTTGCAGAAGGTCCACGCCATGGCCGAGGCGTCCGCTTGCCGGGTGGCCAAGGTGGCATGGAAAGCGCGCAGCCTGCGCGACAATATCGAGGCGTTTGAACTGCTTCTGGCACGACCCAAGCCG
The DNA here is from genome assembly GCA_964542875.1 of uncultured Phycisphaeraceae bacterium. Lineage (GTDB taxonomy): Bacteria > Planctomycetota > Phycisphaerae > Phycisphaerales > Phycisphaeraceae > CAZGOM01. Next base: position 12,811 of record CAZIWA010000021.1, on the reverse strand, counting down.
ATGATCGCGCTGTGCATGGGTGAAGAAGGTTTGGCCAGCCGCGTGCTTGCTGGAAAATTTGGCGCGCTGCTTACTTTCGCCGCGATTGATAAGGACGCCGGCACTGCGCCTGGGCAGCCCACCATTCGTGAGTTGAAGGATCTCTACCGGTGGGATTCCATCGCTCGGAGCACGAAGGTTTACGGCGTGATCGGCTGGCCGGTGGGGCACTCCATGTCTCCGGCGATCCACAACCCCGGCTTCACCAAGGTGGGGCATGACGGCGTTTACCTGCCCATGCCGATTCCCGATGCCTATGAACATTTCAAGGCCACGGTGGGCGCGTGGCTGGATTTTGCGCCGCTGGATTTCAAAGGCGCTTCGGTCACCATTCCGCACAAGGAAAACCTGCTGAAGTTCGTTGATGAACGAGGCGGTGAAGTGGAGCCCCTGGCGCGATTGATCGGCGCCGCCAACACCCTGACGGTGCGTGATGACGGTTCTCTTTACGCTTCAAACTCGGATTATGCAGGCGCGCTGGATGCCGTGTGCGCGGGCCTTGGCATCACCCGCGGGGGTTTGCAGGGCAAACGCGTCGGCGTGATCGGCGCAGGTGGTGCGGCCCGGGCCATCGTGGCCGGTTTTGCCGGTCACGGCGCCACCGTGGTGGTCTATAACCGGACACTTGAGAAAGCCCAGCAGCTTGTGCAGCTTTTCACGCCCAGCGTGCTCAAGGGCCTTGCTCCGGGCGTGAGCGAGCCAGGGAAAGTGGTGGCCATGCCGCAGGACAAGCTGAGGGATTCCTGCTGCGAAGTGTTCATCAACTGCACGCCCGTGGGCATGTACCCCAAGGTGGATGCATCGCCTTTCCCGGATTTGAAAGCCGTCATCGGCGCGGGCAAGGCCAAGTGCACCGTCGCGGTGTTCGACACCATCTACAACCCGCTGGAAACGCAGCTTCTAAAGGACGCACGCGAAGCGGGCTGCATCACCATCCCCGGTACGGAAATGTTCGTCCGGCAGGCTGCCGCGCAGTTTGAACTGTGGACAAAAAAGCCCGCGCCGGTGGATGTGTTTCGTAAAGTGCTGTATGAACGCCTGCGTAAACCGGCGGTGTGATGCCTTGGTTGCGTTAAGCTTCTGAGCCCGGGTATCTGTTTGAATTCGGTGGTCACGCCGGACGCGGGTATTGCGCGGCGGTGATTTGATATATGATTCAGTCAGGCATCGGACTATAATTTCAGCTGTTTGAATTCCCCCAGAGACCGCGGCACTCATTTCTCTTACTTTTGCAAAGCGAATCTCATGGTTATGAACAAGCTTTTTCTTCGTGGTTTTACGCTAATCGAAATGCTCGTGGTGATTGCCATCATCGCGGTTTTGATTTCACTGCTTGCGCCTTCCATCGTTAAGGCGCGTGAAGCGGCGCGCACGGTGCTTTGCTCCGCGAGAATGCGCCAGGTGAGCGTCCTTGCCGGTGCCTACCAGGCCGATAACGCGGGCTACATGCTTCCTTTCCACTCGACTGCGCAGGGGAACGTCCCCCACACGCTTGTGCCGAGTTCGTCGAATCGGCGGGACGTGGGCCATTCCTGGTCCGGCAACCTGATCATTTCCGGCTATGTTCCGGATAACGAATTGCTTCCCGCCGCCAGCAGCCCCTTCAGCTATGCCGCAACGGAGTCTTACTGGGAAGGCACGCTGCGAAAGAACAGTGTTTTTCTTTGTCCCTCCGGGCGGTATTTCGGAGCCGGCCTCACCAAGACGTTTTCTTCACTTGGGGCCAGCCGAAGCTGGCCTGCGGGCGTGCAGACCGTGGAGGCGCGAGACATCGTCGACAGCCATGTGGCCACGTTTCCATCGCCCAGCAATCCGCGGTTTCCCACCACCACCTATCACGTGACGCTTAACTCCTACATGGTGTCGATGCACACGGCGTGGCTGGTTCCGTTGTCATATTCGGGATGGCCCGATGCGACGGACAACCTGGGCTGGGTGCCCAAGCGTGAGATTCGCCCGCTGGCGGGGCAGCACATGGTGGCGACGCCTTCCAACACCGTGTACCTGGTGGAAGCGCACAACGACGATGTGCGTGAAGCCACCATGGGGTCGGAGACGCCTTACACGATGGTGAACCGGCGCTTTCGGATTCCTCATCAGGATAAGGCCAACTACATGGCGGTGGACGGCCATGTGGGGTTGGTCGAACGCAAACATTTCGGCACCACGTTTGTTACTGAGCGGCCGTTTGTGTGGGGCGAGTACCGCGGCTTTTTTTAACAGGCTGATATCATCCTGGGTTTTGCTTAAACCCAGGATTCCCCGCCATGAGCCACAAGCCAAGCACGCCCCAGCCCGCGCAGCCCACTCCGGGCCTTTACCGCCACTACAAGGGCAATGACTACCGTGTCATCGGGCTCTGCCGTCACTCGGAAACGCAGGAGTGGCTGGTGCTTTATCGTCAGCTTTACGGGGACCTGGCGTTGTGGGTTCGCCCGGCGGCGATGTTTGTGGAGACCGTGGTGGTGGAGGGTAAAACCGTTGCCCGTTTTGCCCGGGTGGGGGAGTAGGCATAAAAAAGCCGTGCCTACTGGGGGCAGGCATCAGGGTAAAAGCATTTGGGGTATTTGTCGGCACATGCACCCGGGGTATCGGGTTTTCGGGCTATCGGGGGGCTTCGATAAAGTTCATGCCACTCAAGGTGAATGCCATTTTGCGGCATGATCCGCCTTTGGGTTCCTCATAGACACCCGGCAACCCGTCACCCGGTCACCCGGGCGCGTGGGAAATCGACAAATGCTTTTACCCTGCCCTCCGACCCGAAACCCAATCCCCATCCCCCTCTGACTAGACCCTAGACCCCAGACCCTAGACCCTTCCCCTTCAAGTAAACTACTCCAATGAAACGCTTCATCGAACCCAAGCTCCTCACCCTCGCCTACCCCGCCGGCTCCACCCTTTTAGGCTTTAGCCAAAACCCCAACTACAACCATGAAACCCAGGGCGCTGTCCTCTCCCTGGAAAACGGCGAAGTCGTCTGGACCGTCGACGGCAAAAACCTCCGCCCCCTCCCCGTCGGCTGGAAAGACAAGCTCCAGGGCCAAAAGCGTCCCTTCATCTCTGCTGAGGAAGACCCCGACGCGTTCCACGTCCTCATCCGCAACCGCCGCGCCGCCAAGCACATCAGCCTCCGCCGCCTCGGCGATCTCTCCGGCGTCCCCTACAAAATCATCATCGACTACGAACTCGGCAAGGTCGAGCTCGAAAGCGAAGACATCGTCAAACTCATCAAAGCCCTGGGCGGCCGCATCACCTGGGACGACCAACCCCAGCCCCCCAACCCACCCGACGCCCCCTCCTCAACCTCCCTCTGAACTTACCCCTTCTCCCTTTTAACTTTCACCTTTCTTCCCACTTCACCATCCCCGCGTCCGCACACCCCTTTCCCCAATCCACCACCAGCCGCCTCTCCCCGCAATCCAGCTTCACCACAGCGCCGCTCAAAATCTCCGCCTCTCCGCCATTGACCATCCCCGGTAAAAACAGCGGCGCGGTCTTCTCAAACGCCGCCTGCCGCGAGCTCACCGGTTCAAGCTGATGCCCGCCACCGGCGTAATACGTCACCTCCAGCCGCTTCCCAAGCTCCCGCATCCGCTTCTCCAACCGCTCCGTGTGCACATGCGGCACTTCCACATCGTTGGTCCCGTGATCCAAAAACACCGGGCACACGATTTTCTCCGCATGCGCGCTCACATCCCGATACGCCACTTCATGCGCCAAAAACTCCCGCCCCGCCCACTCCAAAAAATGAGGCTGGACAAACGTAATCGCGCACGACGCATACACCGCAGCGAATGTCTTGGGCGCCATCACCGCCGTCAAAAGCGCGATATGCCCGCCCTGGCTCCCGCCATAATGAAACAGCCTTCGCGTGTTGAGCCCGGTCCTCAGCGAAAGCACCTCCCGCAGCCCGTTCATCACATCAAACACCTGGTAAAAACTAAAGTCATACGGGCAATCCCAGCCCGTCCCACGCTCCATGTCATGGTCAAATCCGCTCTGCCGGTACTCCACCGAAATGCACACCACGTCATACAACTCGCACGCGTGCTCCATTTTCTTGAGCCCGCGCCGCCGGCTGTTGCCCCATCCATGGGTGAACAGCATCGCACCGGTATTGGGCCCGATCCGCTCGGGCTCATAAACCGTCGCCGTGATCCGCTTGGGGCAGTCCTTGGTGTTCACCGATTGATAGCTGATGTCGTACTTCCTCATGTCTCTCCTCTAAGCACGGACTCATGCACAACATTGGGTTTAAGGCATTTTAATAAGCCCTTGCACGTCCCCGCGTCCGGCCGATAACGCCCAACCCTCTGCATGCCTGCCCCTTGCATTAATTGCAATATACCACCATGTATCCGTCAAATTCACCCTCTCCACAACAATGAAATTCCTAATAAAACCTAATATTCAGACCAACAATCCCTACAATATTGCAATATTTAAAAATATATCTTGCAATTTTTATTGCACCCCATTACCCTCCACCCCATGTCCCCAACACGTACTACCGCACAAGAAAAAATCAAACAACGCCTCCTCCAGGACCTGGGCGATAAATGGCCCGTCGGCTCCCGCCTGCCCCCCATTCCCGATCTCGCCCGCGCCTTGGCCGCCGGCCACCGCAACACATTCCTGGCCCTCCAGCAGCTCGCGCGCGAGGGCTACGTCCACTCCAAGCCCAAAGCGGGCACCGTCGTCCTCAAAGCCCCTTCCGACTCTCCCGCCCCTTCACCCGCACGCGCACCCATCGCCGTCCTCTGCGGCAAGCAACCCCTGGACGCCGTCGCCGCCCCCATCGTCGAGGGCTTCACCAAAACCATGGAGCGCCTGGGCCACAGCGTTGAACTCCTGCTCACCCGCCCCAGGGATTACGACCTCTCCGCCCGCCGCTATGCCAATTTCAGCGCCGTCGCCATCGTTCAACCCGAAGCCTATCCCATCTCTCTGCGCAAGGACCAGCCCGCCGTCCTCATCCAGACCGTCACCTCGCTACTGGTCCAGGGCAATGCGAACTTCGACGTCGTGGCCCCCGACGAAGAGCACGCCGCCTCGCTTGCGGGCCTTCAATTTCGTCTCGCCGGGTGCCACGCCCCTGCCTTCGTCGGCGTCGCTTCCCAAACCAGCCCCGGCGCCTACGACGCCACCTCTCAAACCCGCCTCCGTGGCTTTGAGGCCGGCTGGGGCGAGCCCATCCCCGCCAACCACCGCTTCTTCACCCGCTGTTATGGCGAAGGCTCCGGCGCGCGCTGCGTGATGGACTTCCAATGCCTCACCCGCCGTCCCGATGCCGTCTTTGCCGCCAGTGATGAACTCGCCATCGGCTTCGCCATGGGCGCTCTGGCCATGGGTTTTGAACCCGCGCGCGACTATCAACTCATCGGCTTCGACGCCCAGCCCCGAGGCCGCGAAATCTCCGGCTGCCCCCCTCTCACCTCCATCGCAGTCCCCCTTCACGACATGGGCACCCGTGGCGCGCAAATGCTCCTCTCCCGCATGGCCAATCCCGCCAAGCGCTTTGAACGCGTCCTCATGAGCTGTGACATCCACCTCGGCCAATCCGTCCGCTCGCCTCAACTCCTCCCCTCCACCTGATCCTCATCTCAAACGCATATCGCCCAAAACAGGACGCCGCCATGCCCGCAACGAAAAAAAACTCCCCTTCTCCTTCCGCCTTCACCCTCATCGAGTTGCTCGTCGTCATCACCATCATCGGCGTGCTGATCGCGCTGCTCCTCCCCTCGCTCTCCAAGTCCCGTGCCTCAGCCCAGCAGCTCGCCTGTCAGGCCAACGTCCGCGCAAACATGCAGGGCGTTGTCATGTACGCCGACAGCTACAAACGAAACCTCCCCGACGACGGCGGCACCAGCGACTTCTACTCCAACAACCTCTCCAGCCCAGGCGGCTCCACCTTCACCCGCGCCTCCGGCCTCGGCAGCCTCTATTACGATGAAATCCTCCCCACCATGGCCCCCATGTACTGCCCCGCCGAGGCCCCCAACACCTTCTACCTGCTCTCCAAAAGCCGAGCCGTCGCCCTGGGCTACTTCGCCAACCAGCCTCTCTTTAAGCAACGCGTCCAGGCCGGCTCCATCGATAGCTTCTTCAGCTACGCCGTCCGCTTCAAACGCTGGAACGACACCGGCCAGCGGCCCGCCCTTTACCCCACCACCCTCAACTCCGGCGAACGCTACCTCTATAACTTCGACAAAGGCCCCCTGGCCACTTACCCCCGCGTCTCCCTCATCACCGACACCTTCCTCCAAAACCTCTCCTGGGTTCCCGGCACCAACTTCAGCGCCTTCTACCACCAGATCGGCTTAAACACCGCCTATTCCGACGGCAGTGCCAAATTCATCTACGACCGAGGCGGCAAAATCAAAAACCTCCCCAACTCCTTCGCCTCCGGTTTCGACACCATGCGCGCCCGCACCGAAGACGTCTTCGACGCCCTCGACGGCGAAATCGGCTACGACCCCTTCTCTTACGTCGACGACATCTGATCCAAACCGCCAAGTCTCCTGAAAAAACTTCTAAACTCTCAAAAAAACCTCATTTTCAAGCCTTTAAATTACAATTTGTAATTTACAAATCATAAATCTCCCCCACTCATGCCCACCCTCAAATCCCTTCTCCTCGGCTTCATCTTCCTCGTCCCGGCCATCGCAAACGCGGGCACACCTGACGTCACTTACTACCCCGACCCCACGCCTCCTCAAACCATCTACGCCCCCAAAGTCGCCGCCGCCCCCACACTCGACGGCAAGCTCGACGACCAAGCCTGGAAAACCGCCTTCACCATCGACCGCCTCCAGACACCCGCCGCCGGCGACACCACCGTCAACACCATCGTCCGCGTCTGCTACGACGACCAATTCCTCTACATCGCTTTCGACTGCGAAGAACCCCACCTCGACAAGCTCAATTCCCGGGCCGGCGCAGGCGAAGACAAATGGTCCGACAACTGCGTCGAAGTCTTCATCGACCGCAAACGCCGTAAAGCGGGCTACCACCAGTTCGTCACCAACGAACGCAACGCCCACAACGACTACGGCCCCGGCCAGGACATCAAGTGGAACGGCGCATGGACTTCCAAAGCCGCCACCACTCCCAAAGGCTGGGCCACGGAAATCGCCATCCCCTGGGCTGATTTCGGCTACCCCGCCGCTCCTCCCGCAGGCTCCATCTGGGGCATCAACGTCACCCGTGAGCGGGCCCTCCAGGCCACCGACAAAACCACCAGTTCCGTGGAGCTGGCCACCTGGGCGCCCATCAGTTCTTTTGGCTCCGTCGCCGGTTACGGTCTGCTCCACCTGGGCACAAAAGAAGAATCCCTCGCCCTTCCCGCGGCCCCTGCATCGGCCTTTGCCACGCTCGACAAATCGACTTACTCCACCCTCGACCGCGTCGCCCTTCTGGCCCTTTCGCTGACGGCCGGCAAACCCGCCGACACCACCCTCACCGTCAACGTCCTTCAGTCCGGCGGCGACAAGCCTCTCCAGACCATCACCCTGGATTCCCTCAAGTCCGGCACCCTCAGCCTCGACATCCCCATCAAAGACCTCGCCCCCGGCAAGTACAACCTCACGCTTGATGCCCGCAGCAAAAACCAACCCGCATCCGCGCCCACCTCCATCCCCTTCTCCCTTGTCGCCCCCGCCAAGGCCCCAATCACTCAAGGCGAAATCCCGCTTATCGCAAACCAGCCCGCTCCCGCGACCCTCCCCAACTGGCACGCTCGCACCGGTGTTCCCTTCCCCGAAGGCGCACTCTGGGACGCGCAAAACATCACCCTTCTCGCTGACGGCAAACCGATCCCCGTGCAGACTGAAGTCCTCGCCCGCTGGAGCAAGGAAGGCTCCATCAAGTGGCTCGGGCTCGACTTCCAAACCCCGCTTGAATCCAAAAAACAAACCGACCTGCGCCTCGCCTTTGGTCCCGACAAAAAGAATCAGGCCACCGGCTCTCTCTCTTTCGCCGAAACGTCCGACAGGATCACCGTCAACACCGGCCAGGCCACCTTCGTCATCAAAAAACAGGGCTTTAACTTCCTCGACCGGATGACCCTCGCCGGCAAGGAAATCATCGCCTCCGGCAAACCCGCCGACCTCCGCGGCCCATTCATGGCGGATGAATCCGGCAAACGCTTCTGGGCCCAGGCCGATCCCTCCACCAAAGTCACCATCGAGCAGCAAGGCCCCCTCGCCGGCGTCATCCGCGTTGAAGGCGCACACGCTGACCCCGCCAACCCTTCCGCCAAAACGCTCGGCCGTTACGTCATGCGTTTTTACTTCTACGCCGGCGTTCCCTGGTTCCGTCTCCAGCACACCTTCATCATCGCCGAGGACACCACCCAAACCCGCTACCGCGACATCGGGCTCTTCGTCCCCATCAAAGGCGATGACGCCCGCTTTGGCCTCGCCGCGGGCCCCGCCGACGGCCAGCGCACAGGCGCATTCGAGCAAAAGCCCGGCACCAGCGTCAGCCTGCTCCAGCGAGACTTCAACAGCTTCATCATCCGCGACCTCACCGACCCTGCAAACGAAAAAAACATCCTCACCAGCCAACAGGCCCCCGGCTGGTTCGCCCGCGGCCAGGTCGCCATCCTCGTCCGTGAATTCTGGCAGAATTTCCCCAAGGAGCTTGAATCTTCCCCCGCCGGTCTCACCGTCCACTTCTGGCCCGGCAACGGCCAGCGCGTCCTCACCCCCGAGCAGGAAGCCCTCCCCGAAAACGCCTGGCGGCTCCCCTTCGTCCACCAGGGCAAACTCCTGGACTTCCAGATCCCCCAGCACTACCTCACCGGCCCCCTCCTCAAGGAATACGGCTTCGCCAAGAAAGTCGGCGACACCTACCAGCTCACCTACGGCGACGGCGCACGCAATGCCAATGCCATGGGCGTCGGCAAAACCCACGACATGCTCCTGGCCTTTGGCCCTCAGACCGACCCCCAACAGCTCGACGCACTCCGCAACGCCTTTGAATCCAACCTCCACTTCCTCGCCTCCCCGCAATGGTTTGCCGATTCTCGGGTCTCCGGCTCCGTCGCACCGTACAACCCCGCACGCTTCCCCGTCACCGAGCGCTTCTTTGCCGACGGCTTTGAATTCGTCCAGCGCCTCACCTGGGATTTGAACCACGCCTATGGCATGTTCAATTACGGCGACAGCTTCACCCTCGTCAATGAAATCGATCCCAACCTCCGCCCGCGTTACTACCGCCTCTGGGCCGGCTTCCACCACGGCCGCGCGCGCGTCCCCTGGCTCCTCTACCTCCGCAGCGGCGACGCCGGATACCTCAAATTCGCTCGCGCCAACACCCTTCACCTCATGGACGTGGATGTCTGCCACTACGCCACCCCGCAATTCATCACACACCACAACGAAGCCGCCCGCAAAGCCGTCGGCGGCATGGGCGACTACAAAGGCATCGTCCACTGGCACACCGGCGCGCGCACCGGCGAATACAACAGCCAGCTCGACTTTCTCCTCTACGACTACTACCTCCTTGGCAACCGCCGCGCCTGGGATGTCATCCTCGAAACCGCGGACCTCGCCGTCGCCAAAGGCAACGTCGCGCCCGAGCGCCAGGGCGCAGGCTGCATCTCCATCTGGGTCGATTACTACAAAGCCACCTTCAACGCCCCCGCCCTTCTCCGCATCGTTTCTGATCTCCCCAAGATGTACGTCAAGCCCGCCTACGACCACGACCCCACCAGCATCACCTACGCCCCCTTCATGGAACCGTGGATCGAGTATTCCCACGACCCCGTCGCCACCGCCTTCTTCCTCCAGTTCGCCGAAACTTACGCCAAAGAAAATCCCATCCAGAACAACTCCGGCCACTTCGCTGGCGGTGCCGGCCGCGCCCTGGAATTCGCCTACCGCCTCACCGGTGACAGGAAATTCCTCCAGACCGGCTGGAGCGAAGCCAATGTCGGCCCCCAGCTCTACGAGTTCCCCGGCGATCCTCAAACCCACATGGTCGACTGGCTCCCCTACAGCTACGGCGTCCAAAACGGCGTCGCGCTCCTCTCCAGCATCCAATCTCCCTTCCCCATGGACCAGACGCCCTATAACGCCCAGGGCCCCCGCGCCAACCGGATCAACAACGCCAGGTCCTACGCGCTCACCGCGCTCTTTAGCCAGAAAGACGACGCCCCTTTCACTGTCTCCAACCGCTTCTCGGGGTACGGCCCCGTCACCCTCAAGTGGTTCGGCCCCGATGGCAAGCTCATCTCGCAATCCGTCATCCCCACCACCCAGGACAAGCTGGAAATCAATCAGCCTGCCGACACCCTCACCGGCGACTACCGCATGGAGCTCACCAGCACCGACCCCTTCTACCTCTACGACGCCCGCAAGCTTTCCTCTCTGGGCACCCAGCGCTTCGCCGTGCCGGAAAAAGGCTCACCCCACACCTTCGGTCCAGACGGCCGCTGGTACTTCTACGTCCCTGCCGACTGCGAATCTTTCTCCATCACCCTCGCCGCACTGGGCGACCCCAGCAAACGCGGCACCCTCCAGGTCTTCACCCCCGACGACCAGCCCGGCCCAACCCAATCCATGCCCTATGCCGGGTCCGACCAGACCCTCACCATCGAGCCCAAACGCGCCGACCGCGGCAAGGTCTGGTCCATCGCCGCCTCCAACGCCTGCATCCGCAGCGTCCAGGGCATCCCTCCTTTCTTCGCCCCCTTCCCCGACACCGCCAAGCCCTGATTCTTTTACAAGGTGCTCATTTAGGGTGCTCTTGTAGGGTGCGGCCGAGTCCGCGAGGCCCACCATCCGAGCCCCAGTTCATCATCCACTCCTTAAACCGGCTCCCTACTCTCTCTCTGGCTTTCCTGCCTTTACTTTTTTCCTTATCCCTTCTGGAACAAAATCGTTATTCTAAGCATCAAACCTCCATAACTCTCCCCGCTTCCAACGGAGTTCGGTAATGCTTAAAACCATCCTTCCCCTCTTGCTCGGCATCCTTCTCCTTGCCGGCTGCCAATCACAGCAATCCCAACAGTCCGTGGCACCCGGTCAGGCCCCTACGCCCACCCTCGGCTCAGGGCTTGCGCTCACCAAAGACGGCAAGCCCGCAGCCACCATCGTCCTCCCCGATAAAACCCTCTACGACGATTACCTCGCCTCAGCCCTCAAATCCACCGAAACGGACCTCAAAGCCAAAAACCCCGCCATCACCCCGGCTCAGCTCAAGCCCGCCGTCGATAAGGCCCTCAAAGGCATCACCGACATCGGCGACGACGAACTCCTGGCCGCAAACGAGCTCCAGTCCATCCTCAAGCAAATCTCCGGCGCATCCCTCCCCATCGCCCGCATCGCACCCGGCGCGCCGCTCCCGCAGGGCACCGTCATCCTCATCGGCCCCGCTCACGCCAAGGCCCAGGGCTACACCGCCGACCTGACAAATCTGAAAAAAGACGGCATCCTCCTCAAAACCAAAGCCAACAACATCATCCTCGCCGGTCCCAATGCCCGCGGCACCCTCTACGCCGCTTACGACCTCCTCCAGCAGCTTGGCTGTCGCTGGACCATGCCCGGCCCCTTTGGTGAGCTCTACCCCTCCTCTCCCACCGTTTCCATCAGCCCCGACAAAGCCCAAAGCCCCTCACATTCCATGCGTTACTGGTGGTGCACCTACGGCCCCGGTAAAGACTACGGCCGCTGGACCCTGCGCAACAAAGGCAACTTCATCCGCGCCATCGATCAAGACCCCATCCCCGCCGGCCACGCCCTCGCCGGTCCCCTGCGCTGGGGTGCCACGCAACCCAAATACGACCGCGTTGAACGCACTCGCACCGTCAACAAGCCCTCCAAAAACCCCGACGGCACCACCACTTCAAAACCCGTCGAAGAAAAATACATGGCCCTCACCGACGACTATTTCGCCATGTATCGCGGCGTCGTCAACACCCACTTCCCCAACATGGCCAACCCCAAGGTCTGGGACCTCTACGCCGACTATTACATCGACTTCTTCAACAAAAACCCGGGCGCCAGATACGTCTCCATCTCCGCTGAAGACGGCATCATGCTCGACGAGCGCCCCGCCTCCTCCAAGCTCCGCTCAAACGAATTCGACTTCACCATCGGCGCCTTCGCCGTCACCGACCAGCTCTGGTTCTTCCACAACCGCGTCATTCCCAAAGTCCTCGCCGTCCATCCTGATAAAAAGTTCGGTGTCCTTGTCTACGCCAACAACACCAGCCCCCCGCGCATTGAAACCGTCAACGGCGCCATGGCCCTCGTCTATGCTCCTCTGGACATCAGCCCCCTTCACCACATCCGCGCCGACAAGGAAGACACCAACCGCGCCTACAAAAAATGGCTCCAAGACTGGTCTGCCCAGGCCCGCGCCTCCGGAGCCGAGCAGTACTACTACGACTATGAACCTCTTGGCTACTCCTGGAACGTCGCCATGATCTGCCCCCGCTGGGGAATCATCGGCACCAACTACCCCTGGCTTTATGAGCTTGGCCTGAACGGACACATGACCCAGGGCTACGACGACTGGGCCTCCTGCGGCCTGGACAACTACCTCATGCAGCAGCTCTACTGGGACATCAAGACCCCTTACAAAGACGTCATCAAGGACTACAGCGCCGCCCGCTTTGGCGCTGCCGGTCCCGCAATGGAAAAGTATTACGCCATCCTTGAAGAGGCCATGGAGAAAACCCCCGAACTCTACTCCAACGAAGTCTGGGGCAATCACCTGGTCCTCACCCCCGAGGTCCGCGCCGCAGCGCGCGCCCAGCTCACCA
>CAZIWA010000020.1:0-56504 GCA_964542875.1 uncultured Phycisphaeraceae bacterium | reverse complement strand
AGCCCATCTGGGTTCGCATCCCCAAGGCGAAGGTCGTCAAGATCAACGACAAGGGTGAAAAGGTTGAAGAACTCGTCGCCCGGTACTCGGGCCTCGTTGAAGACCAGAAGAAGCAGGCCATCGCGTTCCCGGAAAACAGCCGGATTCTCACCACCATCGGCCGGCTCATCCTCAATGAGATCGTCAACGTCGGCATGCCCTACTACAACTGTGGTCTCGGCAAGGCCGGCTGCGCACGCGTCATCGACGATACCTACCGGACCCTGGGCCGTCCGGCAACCATCGAGTTGCTCGATCGGATGAAGGAAACCGGCTTCAAGCGCGCAACCGTTGCAGGCCTCTCCTTCGGTGTCACCGACCTGCGCATCCCCGCCAAGAAGCAGACCATCATCGATGCTGCCCAGAAAAAGGTCGACCGCATCGAGAAGGCCTTCCAAGGCGGCGCCATCACCGAACGCGAACGGTACAACCAGTTGCTGGACATCTGGACCCACTGCCGAGACGAAGTGAAGAACGAACTGCTCCGCGAACTCAAGACCGACCGCCGCGACGCCAAGGGCCTTCCGGTCCCCGTGGACTCCAAAGAAGGCAAGCTGTACATGAACCCCGTGTGGCTCATGTCTGACTCGGGCGCCCGTGGTAACACGAGCCAGATTCAGCAGCTCGCCGGTATGCGTGGTCTGATGTCCAAGCCCTCGGGCGAAATCATCGAGACCCCCATCAAGGCCAATGCCCGCGAAGGCATGAACGTTCTCGAGTACTTCTCTTCGACGCACGGCGCCCGTAAGGGTCTGGCCGATACCGCGCTCAAGACCGCTGACTCGGGTTACCTCACCCGTAAGCTCTGCGACGTGGCTCAGAACGTCTTCATCACTGAAGTCGACTGCTTCACCAAGAAGGGCGTCACCAAGTCTGCGATCTACAAGGGCGACGAAATCGAAGTCCCTCTGCGCGATTCGGTCATCGGCCGCACCAGCGCCGAAGCGATCACCAACCCGATCACTGACGAAGTCATCGTCAAGGCTGGCGAGATCATGATCGACGCCTCGGCCCGCAAGATCGAAAACCTCGGCATCGACGCCGTTCAGGTCCGTTCGCCCCTCACCTGCGAAGCCAAGCGTGGCGTCTGCGCCACCTGCTACGGCCAGGACATGTCCACCGGTCGGCTCGTCGAAGAAGGCCTCGCCATCGGCATCATGGCCGCTCAGTCCATCGGTGAACCCGGCACGCAGCTCACCATGCGTACCTTCCACACCGGCGGCATCGGCCAGGTCAGCGTTCACTCGACTGAATACCGCGCCGTCAACGCCGGTACCATCGAAACCCGCGACATCAACCAGGTGCCCGGCAAGGACGACGACGGACACGACGTCATGGTCGCCCTCAAGCGCAACGGCGAAATCGCCGTTCTCGACGCCAAAGGCCGCGAACTCGAGAAGTTCAAGGTCCCCTACGGCTCTTACCTCATGGTCAAGGCCGGTCAAAGCGTCAAGAAGGGCGAACTCCTGGTCAAGTGGGACCCCCACCGTGTGCCCATCCTCGCCGACAAGGGCGGTAAGGTTCAGTTCCTCGACATCGCCATCGGGCAAACCGTCCGTGTCGAAGGCGGCGGTCGCGGCGTCAGCCAGGCCCTCATCGTCTCCGAACACAAGGGCGAACTGCACCCCCGCATCAACGTTCTCGACGAACGCGGCGCCGTCATCGACTATCACCCGCTGCCTGCAAAGGCACGTATCGAAGTCCAGGACGGCCAGATGGTCAACGCCGGCCACATGCTTGCACGTCAGCCCCGCGAAGCCAAGGGCTCATCCGACATCGTCGGTGGTCTGCCCCGCGTCACGGAAATCTTCGAAGCACGCAAGCCCAAGGAATCGGCTGTCATGGCCGAAGTCTCCGGCCGCGTCGAAATCCAGGCTGATAAGCGCCGCGGCAAGATGACCATCATCGTCAAGTCCGGTGAAGGCGAAGACGCAGCAGGCATCGAGAAGGAACACCATGTCGCTCAGGACCGCCACCTCCTGGTGCACTCGGGCGACTATGTTGAAGCCGGTGACCCCCTCGTCGAAGGCCCCCTGGTTCCCCAGGACATCCTCCGCATCAAGGGCGAAACCGCTCTCTATAACTACCTCATCGGCGAAGTGCAGAACGTTTACCGGGCGCAAGGCGTGCCGATCAACGACAAGCACATCGAAGTCATCATCGCGCAGATGATCCGCAAGGTCCGGATCGAAACCCCCGGCGATACCGAGCTCCTCCCCAACGAGGTCATCGATAAGAACCGGTTCCGCGAGTCCAATGAGAAGATCGCCAAGATGGGTCGCGTCACCGAATCCGGCGACACCTCCCTCCCCATCGGCGCCCTTGTCACCAAGGACGAACTGCGCGAAGCCAACGGCAAGGCCGAGGCTGACGGTAAGAGCAAGGCCAAGGCCGCCAAGGCACGCCCCTCCACCGCCAAGACCCTCCTCCTTGGCATCACCAAGGCTTCGCTCCAGAGCGAATCCTTCCTCTCCGGCGCCTCCTTCCAGGAAACCACCAAGGTTCTCACCGAAGCGGCTCTGGCCTCCAAGTCCGACAACCTCGTCGGTCTCAAGGAAAACGTCCTCCTAGGCCACCTCATCCCGGTCGGCACAGGCTTCAAGCCCTACAACAACATCAAGGTGGTCAAGCTTTCCGACCCCATCACCGAGAACCGCCCGACTTATGAGGAAGAACTCGAAGACGCAGCGGCCATCGCAGAGGCTCAGGGCGCAGAAACCCCCGACCAGATCAAGACCACCGTTGGCGAGTCCAACCTGGTCAAGCAAATGCTCGGCGAAGCACTCAACGAAGAGTACAAGCCCAGCAAGAACGACTGATCTGGCTTAAATCCCAGTCTTAAGACAAGGCCCCGGCACTTTCGCCGGGGCCTTGTTGTTGGTGGAGATAGCAGCGTTTTAAAGCGAAGGCGCGAAGTTTATGCGACAGAACAGCCTCACCCTCACGCCTTCCTGATGGAGAAGAGCAAGAGCAGATATCGCGTCATGAAAGCGGAAAAGAGCAGCGTCAGATAAGCGGGAGTATCTGCAGCCGATACCCGCCCGCGGTGTCATAAACGCCCGGGACCACCTGGGATACAACCTCGCCCCAATTGGCCCCAAGCAACCCGGTCTGCCGCGTGTAGTAGCCGATTTTCGCGGCGGCGGCGAATCCGTTGAGTGAGAGCTCATCCAGGTCAACCACCTTGAGCGTGATGGACGTCAGGATGCCTGCGGCGATCCTTGAATTGATGAACGTCGGAGTCGCGTTGGGGGTGGCGGTGGTTTTGCCCGTCACGGTAAATCTCGCAAGCGTTGCACCCGGCAGCGTGAATTCGCTGCTGGAGCCAGGAAGCGTCAATGCAGAGACCTCCGAACTCACACCAACGAAGATGGAACTGTTTTTGATGGCCCCCACCGTGATCGCGCCCGAATTACCGTTGACGTTCCAGGTGCTGTCCATGAGTGTTCCGTTAATCTCGGCCGAACCGAGAGCATTGAACACGGAGGGAACATCTTCACCGGTGATGGTGACGTTTCCACTGAAGTCCCCTGCGATCGCGGAAGTGTATGACGTGGCGAGCTGACCCGAAATCACGATCATGTCGATTTGATCGGCGGAAATATCGGTGTTGAGCATTGTCGGCGCCAGGATCATATTAATGGTTCCGTTTACTTGCAGACGAAGATCCTGCGTCACACCTCCTGCATTCAACGAGCGCAGATCACCATTGACGGTGACAGCCACGCCTGAAGATTCGGACAGGTTCAGACTATCAATTGATCCCTCAATGGTGATATCGGCAAGAGATGTCAGGACGGAGGTGTAGTCTGATGAAAACACGAATAAGCTGGAACCCGAGTTGGTGTTTTTCGCCGTTACATGAAATACACGGCTGCCGGCTTCACCGGTTGCAATGACATCAATGTTTCCGTCGCCGGCAAGACTCACCGTCACTTTGTCCCCCGAATCAGTCGTGAACTCACGATCCGTGTAGATTTGCGATGGCAGGATTTCCAGCCTGTAGCCAGCCACACCCGAGCCGATGGCGGCATCGTGAACCTTCGCCACCGTGGTGGCTTTGACCTTCACGGTCGCCGATCCATTCAGGCGCGAATAGGCGCCGATCTTTGTCGCCGCGGCGAAGCCGTTGTTGGTGCTCTGAGTGGTATCCACCTGCTTGATCGAGATGCTGGTGAATGTGCCTGCGGCGATGCGGCTGTTGATGAATGTCGGCTCGCTATTGGGATTGGCCACTGCTTTGCCCGTGACCGTGAAGCCGGCAAGCACCGTCGCTTCGTTGGTGAACTTCACCCCGGATACGGGCAGGATGGATGCTGGTGCCTCTGAGCTTACGCCCAGGAAAACAGAACTGTTGTTGATCGCGCCGACGCTGATGGCGCCGGAATTGCCATTGAAACGCCAGATGCTGTCGAGAAGTGTTCCGACAATGACAGCCGACGTAAGGACATTGCCCTTATTGGAGTCATCGCCAAGGAGCGTCACTGCGGCGCTGAAGTCCCCCGCAATGAATCCTCCAACACCCAGCTTGCCCTGCGTCTTGGTGGTGATCGACGTAATCTTTTTGGCGGTGATCGATCCGCCGATCCAATCCAGGCTGCTGACTGCGCCGATATTGCCACTGGCAATGACGACCAGCCCGGCCACGCTTTGCTTGGAAGTCAGGGACGCAATGTCGCCTACGACATCAATCTTGCTCACCCCTTGCACAACGCTGAAATTCAATGCGGCAACCTTGCCGTAGACGGTGAAATTGCTCTCCAGAAACACACCGGCAATGGTGACCGGGCCAAGGTCGACAGTGCTGTCTTTGCCGTCACCATTGACTGTCACTGTGCCCCGGAAATTACCTTCGGTATAGTTGACCGTGCTGGCCTTGCCCTGGCTCTTGGTGGTGATGGATGCGATTTTTTTAGCTGTGATGGCACCGCCGTTCCAGTCCGGGCTCGTCACCGCACCGATGTTCCCGGTGCTTAAAAGGACAAGACCACCCACAGTGCCTTTGGATGTGAAGGATGCGATATCGCCCGAAACGGTGATCTTCGTAGCTTCGCCGATGGACCCGAAGGTTAACGCGCCTGTCTTGCCCAGGATGTTCCACGTGCCGCCGGCGAGTGCACCGGCGATAGTCACAGACCCCAGCGCAACCGTCTTATCCTGGTCGTCGCCGGTGATTTCCAGATTTCCGGAGAAGGAGGAGCCCACCTTCAGGGAACCCAGGGTGTGAGCGCCAAGTTCCAGGTTTCCCAGCAACGCTCCCTTGACATCGATACTGGAGATGGCGGGGACTTTTTGCCCCGTGAAGTAGATGAAATGCGTGAGTTGAATATCCGCCTCGAAGTTGCCGCTGGAGAGATTGGTTTTGGCGGTTGAACCGGTGATGGAGAAAGCGCCGGCAAGAGAATAGGCGGTCAGCTTGTCGGGGGTGCTGTCGGAGTCAACCCATTCCAACGCCTTGAAACTGCTAAGAGTGCTGTTCATCTGAATCGAGACGTCCAACAGCCGTCCAAAAGCAAGAGCGGTTTTGCTTGTCTCGCTGCCGCCGAGGCTGATGATATGCCCGTCGCCGCCGGTGAGATCATTGAGTGCCAGGGACTTGACCAAACCGTCTGAGAAAAAGGATTCGGTGAGGTTGACGTTGCCTGCGGTGAATGCGCCAAAAGAGCCGTCGATGAAAATATTACCGTCTACTTCCAGAACGGCGCTGGCATTGGGGCCGGTTACGACCAGCGATGTGGCAGTCGTGGTCCCCGTGAACGACATTTCAAAGATGTGATTGGAGGAGTCACGCCCGATCACAAGCGAGCCAGGCCCCGTCAGGTTGAATGTCCAGGCCTGACCGTGCTCATCCAGGACTTTTTTCTGGGAGGCCGGTGTGCTCTCGTAAATGGTCCGGCTACCGAGAATATCCACCCCGAGCGCGTAGTAGAGCTGAGAAGTGCCCTTGTAGCTGTTCTCCACAACCACCGCCCCCGGCAGGTTGGCGGAAGTAGAAAAGCTGAACGCGGGGCTGTAGGGGTCATCGGGCCGGCTTACGCTTGAGCCGAGGAGTTTGTTTGTAATCACCTTGCCGGTGATGCCATCGACCAAGGCAATGCTGGCGGAATGATTGGCGGACTGGATTGCTTCGTAACTGGGCGGGTCTTGATAAGCGGGCATGCCGTCGCTGGGGGGATGCTTTTGGCCCAGCGTGGTCTTATTGGCGACGCTCTCCTTGTCCACCGTCCAAAGCAGTGCGACCGCATTGGTGCCGGGCACCAGGATGAACCCCTGGATATTAAAGCTCGAACTCGACACCGAATAGTACGGACCGGGCGTGTATTCGTCGTAGTCTCCCCATTCGCTGGTGACGTGCTTGAAGATCGTGGATTGCTTCCCCAGACGGTCGTCGGTGGGAACAGCGCTGCCCAGGGGGATCGCTTTGCCAAGCAGTTCACCCTCGGGATCAAACCGGGCAAGAACCAGTTGCTGGGTACCCTGATGCTTGCCCTCGGCCGGAGCCTGAGCAATCGTCCCCACGGCAATGGACGATCCATCGGTCAGCCACTGCGATTGAATGACGTGAATATCGGCCGACAACATGACACGAGGCTCCATCGATTCGATCATGGGCGATGGAAATTTCATCGGGTCAGGGCGTGACACCCAGGCGTCGAGCACCTGCTTAATCGAGCGGGGTTGTTTTTTATGGCCAGATAAACGCATAGCAGCCTCGGAAATATTTGCCACGGATTATCGCCTCATTACTTGAATAAAGTCTGATGAAATGGGTGGCAGAATATATCAAAAATACACCCAGGCAGTTTGTGTTGAGATAAGGGTGGCCAAGTGATTTGAATATGAATGCAGTCATGATCGTAAACGCCGCCGCTCTGTCTGCACATTTAATGGGTCTTTGGCTCCGCAAGGAACGACCAATTTTAAACCCATCTTTAAATTGAGTGTATTTTTATTTTAAAACATCTTATTTACATCACAATACCAGTCTAATCATCCACGATTAATTCATTAAAAATGGAAATAAAAACCTATTATTGACAGACTATTCAAACCCCTCTTATCATCCATTCCATTCTTTGGAGCTAGACCATGACCCAGCTTAGCCAGCCTTCGTTCGACTCCGCACCGGCCTGGGTCAAGGAATCACTCCCCGCTTGGCTCACCCCGCACATCGGCCGGCCCGGTTTGGGCAAGCCCTGGAGCGATAACCCTGCTCCCCTGGGCCGGAAGGTCGCCGGGCTGGACTTCTGGCACGCCAACCACTTCATCGTCTATAAACCGCAAACCCAGACCTACCTGGACTTCCAATACACCCCCCTGCAGTTCAACTACAAACCCGGTCTCTTCCCCAAAATTGAAAAAGCCGTCTCTCACCTGCAAGACCGCCCGCGCGACATCGCCCTGGGGGTGGAACTGCTCACCCAGGTGCTCCCCAGCCTTGCCAAGCATCCCACGGTGGCCCCTTGCGGCCCTCACCAGCCCGGCAACCGTGCCATGGATGATGAAGCTCTTATTGAATCCGGAGTGGCCTGGTGCAATGAGCAGTCACGCCTCTTCGTCCGCCTCTGTCAGGCGCTGGGCATCCCCGCCCGGATGGTCTTCCTCTTCTTTTCCAACGGCATCAACGGGCACGTCTCAAGCGAATTTTACGCGCAAGGCCAATGGATACAGGCCGACCCAAGCTGGTTTTGCATCTATCTGGGCTCCGATGGCCTCCCCTTGTCCACAGCGCAATGCCACACCCCTGCGGGCAGAATCATCGTCGCCGACACCCTGCGCAGGCGCATTGATGCGCTGCTGCAAAAGGACGACGCCTTTCTAGGCGTACACCATCACCCCAAAGCCCGCCAGGGCCTTATGGATTGGCGTAACGACATTGATACCTGCTTCGACCGGTTTGGGATCGTCAACTACCCATTGCCAGATTGAATTTCAGATGTCATAAAAATCCTAAACGCAAGCTTTTATTCTGAAATATCTTACATCTCACATCCTCACGGCCGCGGATGAAACTTCTGGATCACAGACTTCAGCCGCGATGCGTCTACATGCGTGTAGATTTGCGTCGTCCGGATGTTGGAGTGCCCCAGCAACTCCTGCACCACGCGCAAGTCCGCCCCGCCGGTCAGCAGATGCGTTGCAAAGGTATGCCTTAGCGTATGCGGGTGCACATCCTTAAGCCCGGCCCGATGAGCGTGCTTGGTGACGATCTGCCAAACCACAATTCGCGTAATCGGTTTGCCCGACCGGCTCAAAAGCAGCCGATCCGTCGCCCGGTGCGCCCGGACGAGTTTCGGCCGAAGTTCTTCCAGATACTTGCGGGCCACCGCCACGGCCGGCTTGCCGATGGGCACGATGCGTTCTTTATTGCCCTTGCCCAGCAGCCGGGCCACGCCCAGGTCCAGGTGAATGTTGTGAACGGAAAGCTCGGCGATTTCGCTGGCGCGCATGCCCGCCGCGTACAGCAGTTCCAAGAGCGCCAGATCCCTCAGATAAAGCGCCTCCGACGGTTCAGGCGCACTCAGCAGCTTCTTCACCTGCTCTTGCCCCAGCATGTCCGGCAGGTTCTGCCAGGTGGTCGGCTGATGCAGCAGTTCGCCCGGGTCATGGGCCAGAATCTTATTGGCCGCCATAAACCGGCCAAATACACGGATGGTGGCCACATGCCTGGCGATGGAACTGGTGGCCAGCCCTTTGCCGTCCAGGGCTTTGAGGTGCTCGGTGATGACTTGGAGCGAAAGCTCATCCCAGGCCAGTCGGCCGGTGGCTTCCATCCAGTCGCTAAAGTCACGCAAATCCGCTTGATATGCCTTCAAAGTGGCGTCGGCGAAGCCGCATTCGATCCGGCAATACACCAGAAAGTCGCGCATCGCCGGCGCAAGCTTGCTCACCGGTGCAGCTATTACCGGGGCAATCGGGGCAACCGGCTCAGGCGCCGTGGATGCTTCAGGGACCGGCACCGGCACGGGGCCTCCTTTGCGCTTGGCCCGCACAGGGGGAACCTGCTGACCCGCCGTCACATTAATGGACGGCGAATAACCAACAAACGTCACATCTGGGTCAGCCGGTGGGAGCATGGCTTAAATCAACCTCTGGGTATCAGGTGATATCGACCAGATATCCCCCCTCCCGTGAGTTATTTCTCACCTGCCCGTACAATCCTTGCGTCGTCCCCCCTTCTCTCCCCAGGCTTCCCCCAAATGATCAAACCTAAACTGTGCTTTTCCACCCTTGGCCTTCCCAACACCACCCTCGATCAGGCCATGGCCGTGGGCGCGAAATTCGGCTTCCACGCAGTGGAGATCCGCGGCGCAACCGGCGCCCACCTGGGCATCGACGATACCGCGGAAGCCCGTGCCGCCGCCGTTGCCAGCGCTAAAAAGCACAGGCTCCAGATCGCCGCCCTCATGGGCTACACCAACTTCAGCACATTGGACGACACCGCCCGAAACACCTCCATTCAAAACACCCTGAAATACATCCAGCTCGCCAAGGACATCGGGGCCCCCGTCCTCCGGATCTTCGGCGGGCAGCCCGAAGACCACGACATGGCCACCGCCATCCCCCGTGCCGCCGCCGCCATCTCCCAGGTCACCGCCGCCGCAAAAGAAGCCAAAGTGATCATGGCCATCGAAAGCCACGACGCCTGGTGCCACTCACCCAATGTGCTGGCCCTGCTTGAACGAGTCGTCCATCCCAACCTCAAAGTCTGCTGGGACCCAGCCAACGCCATGGGCATCGAACCCCCCGCCCAATCCTTCACCCAGCTCAAAAATCACATCGCCCACGTCCACCTCAAAGACATCAAGCGGCTGCCCGACGGCAAGCACCAGGCCGTGCTCCCCGGCACCGGCGAAGTCCCCATGGACCAGATTTCCCGCCTGCTGCAATCCATCAACTACACCGGCGCTGTCAGCCTCGAATGGGAAAAATGGTGGGTCCCTTCCCTCCCCGATGCGGACTTTGCCTTCCGCCCATTCGTCAAGCTCTTCAATAGCTGGTACGCCTGAAGCCTGTCACGACAGAAGCACTTCATCGTCGTTGATGATGCCTTTCTCAAACGCCAGCTTGATGAAGTACATTGTTTTGATGTACCCAAACGGCCATTGCACGCCCCTGAACACGGTCTTAAAGGCCCGGCTCACCCTGCGCAGCCACTGCTCATCGCCCGTCATCAGGTAGGCGTAAGCGGCCATATTGAAGTCCGTCGATCTGAACGTGCCCGATGTCCCCATCAGGTCTTCATTCAGCCGCCACTCCAACTGAGAAAGGATGAACGCCTTGATCTCTTGATCCTTCGTCAGGTCCCACGCGTAGAAAAGCCCTTCCCACGCCGCCCACTCGCCATAGCTTTGAAACTTCAAAAGAGGCAGGTCTTCCCTGGGCTTCATGTACACCAGCGAGCCATTCTTCTGCACCCGTTCCATGAACGACACACGCACGATCTTATGGATTGCCTCCAGATATCTCGAATCGGGCGCAAACCTGTAAACCCATGTCAGGTTGATCAACGGCTGCCCGCTTTCGCGTCCATCGGAGCAGAGGTTTTCAAAGCCCCACGGCTCGGTCGTCCAGCGCACCAGGTTGTCGCTCACCCGGATCGCGCCTTTCTTGTATTCCTCGTCACCCGTGAAGGCATACGCAAACAAAAGATCCGTGAACCACATGTGGCTGGGATACGCTGCCGAATGGTTATGCCGCGGCCCATGCGAGCACATCCCCCCTTCCTGAAACTTATCCGCTGACTTGGCGCAAATGTCCACGTCAATGATGTGCTGTGACTGCGCGATGCCCTTCTCAACGCAGTACGACCGCCCCGTGCGCAAATACTCCATGAACCACGTGTGCCCCACCATCTCCTCGTTGTTCACCCCGATATCCCATCGCGCAAACACATCGCCGTACTGGATATGCCCGGTCGCAGGCGCGGGCCCGTCAGGCGTCCACTGCGCCTGCACTTTGCGCTCAAAGGCAAAGCGCGTCCGCGGATCAAACTCTGGCAGAAGATGCGAATAGAAAACCTTGCAGTCACGCACATGGGCGATATCCAGGCTGCTCTGGATCGTGCTCTGCACCGGCCAGTGCCCGTACACGCCCGAAAACTCCCAGGAAAGGTACTGCGTCATCAATTCCATATCCGACGCATTTCCCTGCATGGGGGTCACCCACAGGTCAAGCGTTCGACCTTCGCCTTGCGTGATGTCCATGGTGCCTGCCCAGTCCGGCCACACCCAGTAGCGCACCAGGCTGCCGGCCACTTGAAGGCTCTTGGGGTGGAGGCCCACCATGTTGGCTCCTGCCACCAGGAGAGACTTGGCTTCGTCCACCAGGCCCAGGTAGCTCCACGTACCGGCTTCCGGCGCATCCTTGGTTTCAAACTTGAAGTTCACCACGTTGCGCAAAAACCAGGGCTTTTGCATCGGGTCATCACGCAGGTATTCCATCTGCCGGATGAACACCTTCCCCATGCCTCCGCCGGTGATGCCTTTATGGGTTTGCGGATAGGTTTCCAGGTCCTGCGTGTTGCTGGAGCAGATTTCAAAGTCTTCCGGCAGCCGATAAGGCTCCATGCGCGTGGCGCGCCCGCGAAACCCGTGCACGATCGCACGGGTCGCCTTCTCTGCCATTCGCGTCTGCAGCTTCAATTCCATCGTCTTTAAAAACACGCCCGGCTCGTCTTCTTCCAGGTTGTGGTAGTGATATGTCACTTTCACATCCGGTCGGTTGGCCGTCACCGTGAAGCGCACCCAGAACTCCAGCAGCGTCTTGCCGTCTTCTGACTGATGTTTACCCTCGATGCGCAGCACCGTACACACTTCGTTGGTGTTCTCGATACGCACGGTTTTCTTCATGCATCCGGCCGCTGAAAATACTTTGCCGTCTTTGTGAGTGATGATCGCGTCGATATCCCCGGCCACCCAGTCTTGCACCAGTGAATCGCTGGCCGCCCTCAGCCCCGTGAGCGAAACCAAACCGTTGGACACCGTAATGCCCTGCGAGCTCTCCGTGACAACCACTGGGTTTTCAGGCTTCACGTCCACGGGCGCTTCACCGGCGCAAAGCGTCACCACCCGTGTGCCTGAAGGTTCAAAATCAAGCGCCACATCCGCCAGCGTCCACTGGACTGATCCATCAGGCCACAGGTTCAGCGTCCGGGTGCCCACCGGCACCGCACGCCCATGCTCGTCCATCGCAGTGATCGGCATGCCTTGCTTCACCGCTCCCTGCGGCCACGGTACCCCATGCCTCATCGGCTGAGACGCAAAACCCAGATGCACCCGATTGGTAAAAGTCAGTTTCTGCCGCATAAATCTTCTCTTTCTAAACTCTTCCCAACCCCTTCTCCCTCAGGGAGAGGGCTGGAGTGAGGGCCGTCATCGGACGAAAAAACCTTCGGCCAAGCCCGCCTTCAAAACACATGCTCCACATTCCGGTAATCAAACCAGACCTTCTTCGTCTCCCGGCTGCTCCTGGGCGGCTCTGCAAACGATGCCTCCGCGCCGCCTTCGTTAAGCACCCAGATCGTCGTGCGCAGCGACCATTCGCACTCCTCGGGCTTCTGGTCCCGATGGCAGGACAGCCCATCCATATGCACCTGTTCCACTTCACGTGTGTTGTTGTAGATCACCCCTTGGAGCTTCTCAAACGTCGGCGCGCTTTTGGCCTTGTCGATCAACCCCATCAGCCGGGCGGACCTCTTCTCGCACGCCTTCCAATACGCCCAGTCCACGCTCGTCTCATCCAGCCCGCGAGGCGCCAGTGAGCTCATGCGCTTCTCCCACAAAAACTTTTTGTAGGCAGGCTCCTCCGCGCTCATTTCGGTCGTCCCGATGAACCCGTCTGAGCTCATTCTCAGCCCATGCCGGCACGATGACTTTTCAATCACCGCCGAATTGCCTTTTTTATCCGCGATCAGCAGATTGCACGGCCCCCAGAACAACGTCAGGTTTGTCAAAAGGTCGGCCGCCTGTGCCGTCGTGGTGCATTGTTCGTACACCATCATGAACACCGGTGCGGGAAATTCCTCCGGCGAAACCTCATCGTTAAACAACCCCGATGAAACCGTCCCCAGAATAATTCCCGCTTTATTGGCCACGATCCACCCCGGCTGGTTCGTGTGTTTCTGCGTGGCCAGGCCGTCCTGGTTGTTGGCCAGAATCGGCCCCCTGTCGCTGTCAGGGAAATACGCCAGCGTGCATCCCGGCTGCCCCGTCGCCTCGTCCGCCGGCTTGGGCGCGCTCACCCTGAGCGCCTGGGACACCATCGTTAAAAAGTTCGCCCGGACCATCACATCATCCAGCGAAACGTTCGACCCCTTGGCCATGCCTTCGTGGTAGGCCAGCACGCATTCGCGCATGCCCACCAGCGCGGGATACTTCGCTGCCGAAGGCACCGCATCCAGCCTGCGCTTGTAGTGCTTCACCGCCAGGGGCACGGCTTCTTCCTTGGGCATCTTCATGGCATCCGCCAGCATCTGCCTCAGCGATATCGTGGCATCCGCCGCCCCGGGCCCCAGTTCGGCCCCGTGCAAAAATCCTTGCCTGAAATACTTTTCGGTCCGCGTGCTCATCGCCCATCTCCTTGTGAAACTATGCTTTCTGACTAGACCCCAGACCCTAGACCCTAGACCCTTTCTTCCAACTCCACCTTCACGCAAAAAATCGCGTCCGGTGCCGTAAACACCGTCGTCGGCCAGCGCCAACTGTCGGGGATGTAGTCGTAGATGAACAAAAAGCTCCTGGGCCCCAGCGGCACCACATCCGTGTGCCCCGTGGTCCGGAGTTTCGGCAGATACGCCTGATGATGCGCCGTCATGTCCACTTTGTGAAAGTCCAATTCCCCACCCTGCGCCAGAAACAGTCCCACCTTCGGTCGCCCCGCGCTCAGCACCGTCACACCGCTCTCCAACTGCCACCCGCGTGGGTCCATGATCATGTCCACCCCAGGCAGCACCGCGGGCTTGGTCCATGTCTTGCCTTCATCTCGGCTCTCCGCGTAATGCATCGGCTGAAACAGCCCCTTCAACGCCGACACCCGAAACACCGCCCGCCACAGCCCGGGGTGGAAAAACAACTGCACCTCGCTGGGCCCCTCCACGCAATCACGCGAAACATCCCTGGGCGTCGCGATCGTCGAGTAATACTCCCACGTCCGGCCTTCATCGCCGGACACCATCAGATGCGTGCTGTAGCGCGCCATCCGGCGCATGTCCGGCGAAGGGCTGTCGTGCGCCACCGGTTCGCTCTCGTAGCACCCGTACGCCGGCACGATCCATCGCCCATCCTCAAGCACCTGCACCGTTCCCCAGAACGACGTGATCGGCTTATTCTCAGGCGGGATGTCATTCTCCAGATAAAGCGGCTTGCCGTCAGCCCCCTTGATCGGCTCGATCACAAACCCCTTGAGTGCCTCGGGAAACCTCGCCCGGCTCACATCGTGAGCCACCTTCAGCTTGCCCCCTTCCCATGTCAGCGTCACCCGTGGGCCAGTCATCTCACACCTGTCTTTGCCAAAGCGCAGCGAGTCATAAGGCAGCACCACCGCCTGCCCGCCGGGTGCGCTGTGGAGCGAATAGCTCCCCACTTCCGCACCCTGCGCAGCCAGCTTCCATGTCTCACCGCCATCAAGCGTCACCCACACATCTTTCCGGTCATGAACCGTGGAGCTGGTGTCGAACGTCGTCTGAAAAATCGCCAGGATCGCATCCCCCGCAAACGCCAGATTCGGCCGCGTGATGTGCTCGGCAGGCGTCCCTTGGTAAATCATCACAGGCGGGCTCAGCTTCACACGCCACGGCCCGGCATCCACCACACGCGGCCCTGTCACATCAGGCTTATGAGAATATGGAAATCGAGTCATTAGCGGCATCTCCTTCATTCCCCGGCATCCCGTCCAAACAGCTTGATCCTTCGATACAGGTATAATCAAACCCAGTCCCTTGTAATACAGCCGGTTCGGACATTTATTATCGATATTTGGACATCACCCCAGGCCCTCCCATGGCCAAATCAAAACGCACGATGTGGCCCGAGCACCGCAAATACGCCTCACCCGACGGCGTGGAGTTTTACAACTATCCCTCGCTCCTGGCCCAGAAGTACTGGTACAACGTCTTGTGCCTCGGCCGTGCCCAGGTTCCTCCTGATTACCGGATGAAACCCCAGGTCACCAGCAGTTTCCTGCTCCACTATGTACGTCAGGGCAAAGCCTGGCACGGCGTACGCCAGCAGAAAAACATCGCATCCGCGGGCACCGTCTGCCTTATGGACTGCTCCGAGGACAACGAGCACGGCAACCTCGGTCCCGAAGACGCCCACGTCTGGTGGCTGCTCTTTTCCGGCCGCGACATTCCCCACATCTACACCCAACTGCGCGCCGACCGCGACCCCATCTTCACCCTGCCGGACCCCGCCCGCTTTGAGGCGCTTTTCCTTGAACTTCTGACCCTCACCGAAAACCAGCCCGAGGCCTACGAACCCAAAAGCTTCGCCATCATTGCCGCGATGCTTGCGGAGCTCTTCGCTGCCCGCGCCGGCCAGGCCACCACGCAAATCCTCATCGGCACTCCGCCTGTGCTCTCCTCACCGGTGCGCAAAGGAATCGACTACATCAGCCGCTTCCACTGGGAATCCAGCCTCGGGCTCGACCGTATCTGCGACGCATCGGGCCTGAGCCTTCGGCATTTCACCCGGCTCTTCAAAGCCGAAACCGGCTCCACCCCCATCAAGTACCTCGCCCGGCACCGCGTGGAGCAATCCAAGCGCCTGCTCCTTCACTCCAACCGCTCCATCCGGGAAATCGCCCGGCTTGTCGGCGCATCAAACCCCACCTACTTCGCCTTCATCTTTCGGCAGCAAACCGGCATGACCCCACGCCAGTTCCGCTCGCAAAGCCTGATCGCCACCCAGCACAAAACGCCCGATGAACCATCCGCGGAGCCTTGACTGCCTTCATTGCCCCCGGAATTAATCGGCCCAGGAAAGACCGCGCCCTCCGGCATCGCATCTCCGATTCGCCAAAGCTGTCTGATGCATGATGCAATCGCATCCGGCTCACGCTTTACCGGATCTTCCCTTCCAGCTCCGTGATCCTTGCGTTGATCGCCTCCATCGCAGGCTTGAAGTCCTTGTCGTACGTGGTCTTGGCCTGATACATGAATCCGTTGGGGTCTGCCGAAGGACGGTTCGCCACCCGGGCCGCAAACGCCGTCATCGCCTGCTGGTAATACTTGGACATCAACCCCGCGGACTCCTTCACCTTCCCGATCGACTTGGTCATCGGCTCGGAAATCTTCTCCGCAGGCGGCGCCAGTTTCCTTAGCCCAACCGCCAGATCATCGCACTGCATCCGAAACTTCCGGGCATCAAACCTGCTCGAAGCGCCGGACACCATCTCATCCGAGTCTTTCGCCCAATCATCCGCGATCACCTTGTAGGCCTTCAAGGCTTTCAGCTCCACACGCATCTGGTCATACGAAAGCTCCACCGGTGCCGGTTCGCTGGGTGTCCGGCTTCCTGATGTTGATGAATCGCTGCTGGTTGTCGTCCGTGTGTCGCTCTGCGCCGCCACCACCCATGGATTGGACGTGTTGGTTTCCTTCAAAGGCGCATCCGGCCAGGGGGTGAACTCCGTCAGCTTGTTGTAGTCCATCAGCACCGCCGGCACCGTTCGCCAAACGGTTTTGATGATCGCGCCCTGATACGCCTCGCGCGTGATTCTTTTCTTCTTCTCCGCGTCCATGTCCGGAGTGATCACCACGCTGTCCTGCTGCGCTTTGGGCAGGCCCTGGCTCACCGCCAGCACCTTGCCTGCGCGCATCAGCGTCACTTCCGGATCAAAGTAAAGCGATTCCACCTGCAGCGGGACCGGCTTCATGCTTCCGTCTTCCTGCTTCTGCATCTGCGTTCCCCCGGGTTGCCAGGTTTCCTTTTTGGTCGGCGTATCGATCCGCAGCGTCACTTCTGCATCAGGCTTCACGGTGATCGACTTATTCTCCAGGCTCTCCATCAGGGCTTTTTCCACCGGGCTGATGTCATCCATCGCCGGCCTCTCACCCAATTCCACACGTACGCTTGCCGGCGTTCTGAACACCACCAGGTCATCAAGCCGGCGCACGCCCACCGGCCCTTTGACCTGTGCCGGATTAAACGCCGTGCCAAACGCCGTTCGCCGCCAATGCCCCATTGAGTCCGCAAAGTTCCACGCCTCGTCGCCGTAAAACACCACCGGCAACGGGGACTTCAAAAAGCCCACCGGCACCATGTCCGGCGCCTCCACCAGCACCCTTCCGCCTAACAGGAAATAAGACGTTCCGACACTCTGGATGGTGCCCCATGTTTTGTCGAAAGTGGAAAAATAGTTGTGCTGGGCGATGCGCCGGCCGGTCTTCAGGTCGATCAATTGCAGCAGGTTCCCGCCGTTCTTGCGCGAAACCATGAAGCACAGTCTGTTGCCCGACGGGTCCAGCGCCATGCCTGTCACTTCATTCATGAAGTTTTCGTCAGGCATCAGATTGGCATCGAGCCTGGCCAGCGGCTTGCCGGTGTCTGAGTCCAGACAAAGCAGTTGCCCCTTATGTGCGATGAACAACTGCGTGCGCCCGGGCGACAGGGTCCAGCACGAGCCCGGTACGGAGTATTCCAGCGCCAGGGAGGAAAGCCGATAGCACGACACCCCCGCCCCCTGCAGCGAATTGCCCACCAGCAGCCGATCCGAATCCACAAACGCCAGGGGCCGGGTCCAGCCCGCCGTCCAGCCAACGACATGCTTGGGTGTGGTGCTCCCCTGCGCCAGGTCGTAGACATCAATGCGCACTTCAGACCCAATGCTGGTGTAGACCGCCACGCGTTTGCCGTCGGGCGCTATCGCCCCGATCACCCCGCCTTTGGGAATCGTAAATGCATACACCGGACGCGCCTCGGCCAGGTCCACCACCAGCCCCATGCAGTATTCACCGCTGTTGCCCCGGTAGTCCAGCCGCCCGCTCAATGCGGCATAACGCGAATTCACCCCGGACGTCACCGCCACGCCGCGAAGGCCATGTGTCACCCCAAGCTCTGCCGACCAGCCATTGGAATAGATCTGCTCCGGCCGCAGTGCCGACAAGTCGATCGTCCGCGAAGGCGCGCCTGTTCCTTCCACCCCGGGCCCGGGATTGGGCGTCACCGTCTTGGGTAGTTCGTTAGGCACCACAAGCTCGGCATGCCCTTTGACCACGCTCTCAGGGTCCACCTTGCTGAGCATCGGGTAAACCGTCGCCGAAGACCATGCCTGGCCGGTTCTGGACCCACCTTCCCCGGCGGCGGATCGTTCCTCCGCCGACGGCCGGGTGGTGGCTTCTTCCACGCCTTTGGCCAGTTGCGTCACCGGCAGACGGAACCCCGTGATGACCATCAGTGATTCGCCATACCGCGGCGCCGGGTTTTGCGAAACCACTTTCATGATCGAGTCCGGCCCGATAAGCATGTTCCCGAATCCATACCGCTGCTCACGGTTGAATTCCATCATGTCCGTCACCAGCCCGGCTTCCGCGGCCGTCTGTGCGTCCACGATGCTGTTTCGGCCCAATAGCAGCCACTTGCTGTTGCCCGACCACTGCAGGTTCGCCGGTCCCGTCTGCACGATCCGGCTGTTACGGTCGTAGCTCATCGCGTATTGCGAGCTGCTGAGTGCTTCTTTGCTCACCACCGAGGAATTGTTTTCCAAATCAAAAATGCAGACCTTGTACCGCGTACTCCACCCCGATGTGTTGCTGGACTCAAACATCACCCCCAGCTTGTTGAAGTCAGGCGAGACGGCCATCCCCACCACCTTCTTCACCCCGGTAAGCGACAGCTTGTCCTTTGTTGGCTGATAGCTCTGCAGGTCAATGCCCGATACCTCCATCCGGCCGGCATCGTCCCGGAGCACATTGGCCACCCAAAGCCGGTCACGCTTGGTGTCCACCACCAGCCCCTGCGTTCCTTCAAAATCCACCGGCAGCGCTTCGATCAGCGACTTTTCCTTGTAGTCCCAAAACTCGATCTTCCCCACCCGCTTCCGGGAGGAAGACGAATTCACGGTATAAAAAATCATCTTCTCCTTCCCGTAGAAGTCGATGAAGTCCGCACGGCCGACTTTGCTGAACAAAACCTGCCCCACCAGCTGCGCGGACTTGATGTTCCACACCGTGGCGTCAACGCTGTTCTCACTGTAATCCGAATAGCCTTCGTCCCATGCCACCAGCCGGGTGCCGTCGTTGGAAAGCATCATCCGGGTCTGATAGCTCGCATAAGACGGCACCCCCTTGGACGACAGCGCAATCTGCCGATTGGTGGCGACATCAAACACCACCACCTTGCCGTCGGAATTCCACTCCCGAAAACCCACAACGCCGAAACTGCTGCGCGCCACCAGCAGCCGGCTGCCCGTGGGCACCAGAAACTTCAGCGGCACCCGATCCGGCACGAATGTCCTCTCGACCATCGACTCCGGCGCTGTGGGCTTAATCTCGGCGGCATCCGGCAAGGCCTGCGCCCACGCCGGCCCACGCGACACCCCCGCCAACAGCAGGGCCCCGGCCCACGCCCCCAGCACCCACGCCGATAACCCCTGATTCTTCTTCATCTGGCCATCTGCTCCCGCCGGTTTGCCCCGAATTCGATACTGCAAACCTTGTATGGTTCTACGGACAATCCTCGCCCCTGAGCCAGTCTCCCCGGACCTCAAGGCCCGTTACAATGGTTGACACTGACCCGCCTTCCATTAGATTACCCGCTTGGGTCGGTATTCTGAAACCTCACGCCGACCGATACGACCGGGTAATTTCATAAGACAACCACACAGGAGCATCAAAGCAATGGCACTCGGAAAGATTTATAGCGACATCATCCAGACCACCTACAACACACCCCTTGTGCAGCTCAACAAGGTCGTCACCGCTGGCGATGCCAAGGTGCTCCTCAAGCTTGAATTCTTCAACCCCCTCGCCAGCGTCAAAGACCGCATCGGCCGCGCCATGATCGAAAACGCCGAGGCCGAAGGCAAGATCAACAAAGACACCCACATCGTCGAACCCACTTCCGGCAACACCGGCATCGCACTGGCCTTCGTCTGCGCCGCCAAGGGTTACAAGCTCACCCTCACCATGCCCGAATCCATGAGCCTTGAACGCCGGGCCCTCCTGCGCGCCCTGGGCGCCAACCTGGTGCTCACCCCCGCCGCCGACGGCATGAAGGGTGCCATCGCCAAAGCCGGCGAAATCGTCGCCTCCACCCCCAACTCCTGGATGCCCCAGCAGTTTGAAAACCCCGCCAACCCCGCCATCCACGAAAAGACCACCGGCCCCGAAATCTGGGAAGACACCAAGGGCGAAGTGGACATCCTCGTCGCAGGCGTCGGCACAGGCGGCACCATCACCGGCTCCACCCGGTTCATCCGCAAACACAAGCCTTCCCTCCAGTCCATCGCCGTAGAGCCCACCACCTCCCCGGTCATCTCCACCGGCAAAGCAGGCCGTCACAAGATCCAGGGCATCGGCGCGGGCTTTGTGCCCAAGAACCTTGACACCACCCTGCTCTCAGGCGTGGAAACCGTCACTGATGACGAAGCATTCGCCACCGCACGCCGCCTGGCCAAGGAAGAAGGCCTCCTGGTCGGCATCAGCTCCGGCGCTAACGTCGCCGTCGCCCTGCGCCTGGCCGCCAAACCCGAAAACAAGGGTAAGACCATCGTCACCGTCGCCGCTTCCTTCGGCGAACGCTACCTCTCCACCCCGCTGTTCGAAGGCCTCGCCTCCTGATCTGGCCTTGAATGAAAAAACCTCAACCGGCCTGGCCCACGCCAGGCCGGTTTTGTTTTTCGATTTCAGCTTCCAATGGTCTACAATTCCTACATGTCCCTCAGCAGTTTGATCAACCACTTCACCATCCACCGCCGACGCTGGTTTGCCGGGCTCATGGCCTACACGCTCGTCGCATGCACCGGGCTGATTACTGCCTTGGTCCACATCTTTTCCTTGCCTGGCGCACTAACGAAACCCGCAGCGCTCTTGCTGACGCTCCTCGTCTGGCTTTCCTTGCTCGGTCTTGTTGGTCTAATGGCCCTTCCCGCGCTCCTGATCTTTGCCCCGCCTCCAGATGGCCCAGAATGGCGCAAGGCCCTTTTCTACTTTCAATTCTCGATCTTAGTACTCACACTGGGTGCCGGCCTTATCCCATTTCTGATCGTCCTGATTAGCATGCCATAGGGCATTGCGCTTGAATCCGCTTTCTAAAAGCTGATTCAACATCAAACTTTTTCCTTGGCCCCGCCCAACCTCACGGCTATAGTCGATGGGACCTCTCATCTATCTTTCCGGGATCTACCCATTTCGCAGGAGGCTTCCGTGGCCCATCGATTCACATGTGTCTCCGCCCGCTCAGGCTTCACGCTGATCGAACTGCTCGTGGTCATCAGCATCATCGCCATGCTCATTTCCATGCTTCTTCCCGTGCTGTCGGAAAGCCGGATGCAGGCCATACGCGTACTCACCTCCAGCCGCATCCGCTCACTCGGCACCACCTTCTCCGCTTACGCCGCTGACAACCGGCTTAACTACCCCTACTTCCGTCGCGCCCTCACCACCGCCGGCACCAGTATCCAGGCTCCCTGGGGCTGCTACGCCTACACCACTGCGCCCTCTGACCTTGCCGCCTACAACTGCGTGCTTGAATACGGCGCCATGCCTGCCACCGCCCACCCCAGCGTCGGCACCCCCACCTGGGACAAATCCCTCGTGGGAGATCCCACCATCACTCCCGCCACGCTCCCCACCCAGGGCCGCGGCTTCTCCAGCCCTTACGCCCTCTGCTTTGGCTACAACGGCAAGGCCCCTTCTTCCTCCACCCCCTGGACCGGCACGCCCCTTCGCGCCGACAAATCCACCTCCAACCACAACCTCGTCGGCGACCTCGTCACCGCGAAAGTCGGCGGCGGCGTCGACGGCTACATCTTCACCCACCCCAAACGCTTTGGCCAAACCCAGGTTCAAAGTGAAAGCTACAACCCCGGCACCTACCCCGCCGTCGCCTGCGACGTTCAATACCGCGAAAACCCCGTCACCGGCACCCTCCCCACTTCCATGGTCGGCGCCTACATGGGCAAGGCCGATGGCGCCGTGCTCTGGTACTCCGTCAGCCAGCTAAGCCCCGTCGTCGCCACCAATGTCATCCAAAGCCTTCCGCGCGAAGGCATGTTCTTCAAGTGCTACCCCAGCACCGCTGCCGGCGCCACAGGCGTCTGGAATCTTGCCGGTGCAGGCGACTTTTAAATCGCAAACCGGCCCTGGCTGTCACCCTTTTGCACCTTGCCGTTAAGCACGAGGCTCACCGGAAATTTCTCCACGCTGGAAAGCACCAGCCCACCGGCCTCCTTGGTCACCGTCAGTTCGCCAAAAGGCGTGTGTACCACGGCTTTGTCAGACCAGCGCTCCGCTTTGCCGATGGGCTCCAGCCGCACGCCCGCGCCCTCAACACGCGCCCCCATTAACAGCGCGTCGTAGTAAAGCGGGTTCACAAACCCATCCCCGGGTCGCCCTTCCTTACCGCGATCCCCCCCCTTCACCAATTCCGGGTGCATCGACCGCAGCAGCCCCAGGTCCAGATTCTCACCCGACCAACCCAGGTACCGGCCCAGCCCCGAATAAATGCGCAACCCCAGGTTCGCCCAATGCACGATCTTCCATTGATTCTCGATCTTCGCGCCCTTCACCCGGTTTGACGGAAACATCTCCACGTCGTTCCGGTTGAAGTGCGTATGAAGCTGGCCAAACAGCCCCACCAGCTCCCGTACCAGCGGGTCTGACTCCATTCCCTTTTCCAGATGTGCATCCAGCAGTTCCAGAATGCTCACCATCACCACGCCCGTCATGTAAAGCGACGAGTGGAACCCCGGGTGTGGCCCTGCCCCCATCTGCCCGCCGATCACGCCCCGGGTCTTAAGCACCGTGGTGATCATGCGCGCAAACTCCCGCGCACGCTCCTTGGCCCGCTCAGTGTCCAGAAACCGCCAGTGCCAGCACCATGCGGTCACTTCAAAGCCGTCACGCCCCACAGAATTGCGTGGCCAGTTGGTCCGGAACCACATCCAGTATTGCTCTTCGCAGTTCTCAAAACTCTCCAGGAGATACGGGTCGCCCGTTTCCATGTACCCGATCAAAAGGTCCCGGTGCTTGGAGTACGCGCATGTCTTCCACGGCCAGCCTCCGATCCATTGATGCACGGAAAAGTCCCGGTGGTCCACCGCGATATCCGCCCAGTAGTAGGCGTAATCGATCCCGCGCGCCATCAGTTCCGGGCTGTTGCGCACCTGCGCATTCCTCAGCAGGCCTGTTCCCACAAACCCGTCGTTGCCCAGCCCCGCGGTGCCCGCATCGAACCGTCCCTTGGTCATGGACGCATCAATGTGATCGATCACCCCTTGGGCAATCGCCGCGCCGTCCGCCAGCACCGGGAGATACCCGCCGATCCACGGCTCGTTGGCCTGCGCATACAGCCAGCTCGGCACGGTGTACCGGGCGATGACCGGCGCAGCCTCCGACAATGAAAACTGAAACCGCACCGTCCGCCCCATGCCCGGCGCCCATTCAAACTCAGGCGCATCCGGCAGCTGCGGGTTAAACGTCCGTGAAAACGGCACATATTCCACGCCTCCGGGCACTGCGCGAAGCTGCGCCGGGTACTGCTCGCTGCACATGGATAGTGCATCGGTGAAATTCAGTTTGATCCCGCCCAGGTCATGCATCGGTCCTGCGGCGGGCAGCGTCTGGTCCTGTGGCTTCACATCATTTCCGGTGATGCGAATCACCGGCAAACCCTGGAAGTCGTATCCCTCGATATGCAGTTTGGTGTTGAAGAAATGCCAGTAGACGTTCGCCACGCCGTTGGAAAACAGTTGCAGATACACATCAGCCCAGAGGTACGTATCGCTGTTGTAGATCACCCCGCCCAACCGGAAAAACTGACAGACGCTGTTACCGCCCATGTCATCTACACAGACGTTCTGCCACACGTACGGCCCAGTCTTGCCGTCGGTCCCCGTCGCCGCGGCCTGAAGCTTGATCTCCTGCCCCTTGAACTTCACCACCACTTCATATTCGACATGAGTCGTCTCGTGATACGGCACCGCGCGCAACGCCGCAACGCTGTAAAACGACCGCGGCACAAACTCAAGCTGCTCCTTGGTGATCCGCGCTTCCAGGCTCCAGGCCTTGAGAACTTCCTTCGTGCCTGCGGAATTCTGCGTCAGCTTCACCGTCTCCGGCAGCGGCTTGCCGGACTCAGCCACCATGAAAAACAACTGCCGCCGGGCTTCCTCATGGCGCTTCCACCACGCCACGCTTTGCCCCGCCAC
Source organism: uncultured Phycisphaeraceae bacterium (assembly GCA_964542875.1). Lineage (GTDB taxonomy): Bacteria > Planctomycetota > Phycisphaerae > Phycisphaerales > Phycisphaeraceae > CAZGOM01. Next base: position 32,096 of record CAZIWA010000020.1, on the reverse strand, counting down.
CTGTCCAAAATCCGGCCGCAACCCCGACTGACCCTTAGGTATCGGCAGCGACACCAGCCCCACCGATGCCGCAGAATCCCCAGACCTCGTCAGCACCGCACGTTCAAAAAGGTTGTTCACAGGAAGGAACCTTGAAAGGTGACAAAAAGCCGCCGCCAAAAAACGGCGGCGGCCCATTATACGGCAACATGGAATGTTCTACACACGCTCCATTATTGTAGGGTGGCGCCGAGTCCGCGAGGCCCACCACGCCGACTCCAAGACCCCCAAAACCCATATCAGTCCTCACCGCCACACACCTCACCGGAGTGCAACCCCCATTGGCACGTCTCCCAAACGACCAGCCACACCATTTTCTCAATCTGACCAGACCCCAGACCTTAAACCCTAGACCCCATCTTTACTTCACATTCCGCGCCTTCGCCCTTCGCTTCAATTCCGCATCAATAAACCCTTGAATGCGCCCGTTCATCACGTTCGTCGGGTTGGATTCCTCATACCCTGTCCGGTGATCCTTCACCCGGTTGTCGTAAAACACATAGCTGCGGATCTGGCTCCCCCACCCCATTTCCAGTGCCCCGCCGGCAGCCGCCTTCAAATCCGTCGCGCGCTTTTCTTCCGCGATCAGTTCCAGCTTCGCCTGCAGAATCGCCATCGCGCGCTTCTTGTTCTGCTCCTGCTTGCGCTCCACCGAGCACACCACCATGATCCCCGTCGGCTTGTGGATCAAGCGGATCGCCGTCGCCACCTTATTGACGTTCTGCCCGCCAGGGCCCGACGCACGCACGAACGGCGTAATCTCCAGATCGTTCTCCGGGATCTCCACCTTCGCGTCCGCATCGTCAAAGTCCGGCACCACGTCCACCGTGCAAAAGCTCGTCTGCCGTTTCCCCTGCGAGTTGAACGGCGAAACCCGCGCCAAGCGATGCGTGCCACGCTCGGCGTTCAGATACCCAAACGCCATCTCGCCCTTGATCGCCAGCGTCACATCCTTAAACCCGGCTTCTTCCCCCACCGTCTTGTCCACTTCCGACACTTCCCACCCCATGCCTTCGCAGTAGTTCACATACATGCGAAACAGCATCTGACACCAGTCCATCGCTTCCGTACCACCTTCGCCGGAGTAGATCGAAAGGTAGCAGTTGTACCCGTCGTACTTGCCCGAAAGCAGCGACATCAGTTCAATCTTGTCCAGCTTCGCCAGGAGCGTGTCAATCTGCCGATCCACATCTTCCTTGGCGCTCTGGTCCTGGCCTTCGACAGCCATATCCCAGAAAAGCTGCGCCTCTTCGATCTGAGTTACCGCTTCCATCGCCGGCCCGATCTGCGCCTTGATGGTCTTAAGCTCACCGACGATCTTGTTGGCCCGCTCCCGGTTGGTCCAAAAGTCATCCTGCCCCATGAGTGATTCAAGCTCCTGCTGGCGCTTGAATTTCATGGGGGCATTAAGCGATTCCACAAGGGCCTTGGCCCGGGTAAGAAGTCCGTCGAGAATGCCAGGGATGTTGTCGCGCATTTTATATGTCTGATGTAAGAGGTTAGATGTTGCAGAAAGAACAAAGGCGGACGTGGATTACCGGAGCCTTTCGCCCATATTGGAGCGCACGGTCTTCAACGTCGTCACAAGAATCGCAACAATCTCATCCGCTTCCTTCCTGAGTGCTTCCAATCTTTGCGCGGGCAACATACCCGTGTCTACGATCAACTCCAGCCAGAATCCTGTTTCATCAGCTTCTTCAAATGCAATCTGAAGTTTAGCGGCAAATTCCCTACGGCTCCTAGCCCGTCTCGATGCCCGATAATTCGCTGCAGTCGAACTAGCTGATCTGATCAACTGCCCGGCAACTGTTCGGCCAGCAATGGATTTGGGCAGCGAATTCACCACCCTGAAAACCCGAACGGCAAGGCTTTTAGTACGTCGGACCATCTCATTGGAATCAATCCCGGAAACCACCGGGATTCCCTCGCCGTCTGCTACGAACTCGCAATCGTCCTCTGGTTGTTCCCCCGATAAGCCCATCAAACCTCCGTGAAAAACTCCGAAAAAACATCATACATCTGACATCCTACATCTCACATAACCTTGGCAACCGCATCGCAAAGCGGACCCATGTTGTCCTTGGTCATACCCGCAACGTTGATGCGGCCGGAACCCACAACATAAATACTGAATTCTTTCTTTAGCCGTTCAACCTGATCCTTGGTCAAACCGGAGTAGCTGAACATGCCCTTCTGGTTCACGATGAAAGACATGTCCTTCGCCACGCCGCGCTTCTTCAATTCAGACGCAAACATCACACGCATCTCATGAATGCGGGTACGCATCGCAGCCACTTCATTTTCCCATTGCGCGCGCAGTGCCGGGTCGCCCAGCACCGTCGACACAATCGCGCCGCCATGCGCAGGCGGGTTGGAATAATTCGACCGGATCGTCACCTTCACTTGGCTCAGCACAGCGGCCGCCGCTTCTTTCGTCGCCGCAATCACCGTCACCGCGCCCACGCGCTCGTTATACAGCCCAAAGTTCTTGGAGAAGCTGGAAACCACGATGATCTCCGGCAGCTTCGCCACCAGCGCTTCCAGGCCCGCAGCATCCTCGCGCAAGCCGTCGCCAAAGCCCTGGTAGGCAAAGTCCACCACAGGCATCAGCTTCGCCGCACTCACCGCATCGGCGATCTTCTTCCACTGCGCCGGCGTCGGGTCAATGCCCGTCGGGTTGTGGCAGGCGCCGTGCAGCAGCACCGCATCGCCCGCCTGCGCCCCGGCCAGCGCCGCCACCATCTTGTCCAGCGCCAGCCCGTTTGCCGCCGCATCAAAGTACGGATAAACCTTCACATTCAAGCCAGCGGCTTTGAAGATCGCTTCATGGTTCGCCCAAGTCGGATCGCTCACCCAGATCGTCCCGCCGGCCTTCACCTTGCCCAAAAAGTCGCCCGTCACGCGCAAGCCGCCCGTGCCGCCGGGCGTGTGCGCCGTCACCACGCGACCCGCGGCGATCAGCGGATGATTCGCACCCAGCAGCAGTTCCTGCACGTGCTTGTTGTATTCCGGCGCACCGTCGATCGGCTTGTAATTCTTGTTCGTCTCACCCTTTAAAATCCGGCCTTCAGCTTCCTTCACCGACGCCAGAATCGGGGTCAACCCCTTCTCATCCTTATAAATACCCACCGAAAGATTGATCTTCTTGGGGTTGGTGTCCTTGTTGAACGCATCAGTGATGCCAAGGATGCTGTCAGGCGGCGCGACGGAAACTTGTTCAAACATGGCCAAAGTCCTTAGTAAAGTCGATCAGCCGACGCCCAATCCTGGCACCGGCAAAGGCAAACAATCTACCTGAAAGCCCCAAAAAGGTAAAAGGGACAAGGAACAAGGTATAAGGCCAAGACACACCCAAAACACCACCCAACCCGCTCTTCGCTCTAAACTTTCTTCTCCCTTGCCTTGTACCTTGTACCTTTTACCCTGTACCTTCTCTGCAAATGCCTTCTGACCCCTCCAACCTCTCCCAATCCTCCCTCCCCCCCCTGGGCCTCATCGCCGGCGGCGGGCGCCTCCCCATCCTCACCGCCATCGGCGCCAAAGCCGCCGGCCGAAAAGTCGTCTGCGTCGGCCTCGCCGATCACTACTCCCCCGAACTGCGCCAATACTGCGATGAATTCGCCGAAGCCGGCATGATCCGCATCAGCCGCTGGATCAAGCTCCTCAAATCCTGGAACGCCTCCCAGGCCGTCCTCATCGGCAAAGTCGAAAAATCCAGCGCCTACACCCCCGGCCGCCTCTTTCGCCAGCTCCCCGATTGGCGGGCCGCTCGAATCTGGCTGATAAAATGCCGTCACGACCGTCGCAGCCAGAAAATCCTCACCGCCGTCGCTGACGAGCTTTCCCAGGCAGGCATTGACTTGATCGACACCACCCAATACCTCCCCCAGCACATCGCCACCGAGGGCGTACTCACCCGCAAACAGCCCTCCGCTGCCCAATTGGCCGACATCGACTTCGGCTGGCAAATGCTCAAGCAGATCGCCGACATGGACATCGGCCAGGCCATCGCCATCAAAGACAAAGACGTCATCGCCGTCGAAGCCGTCGAAGGCACCGACGCCATGATCAGGCGCGCCGGTGAACTCTGCCGCGCAGGCGGCTGGATGCTCCTCAAAGCCCCTATGAACAAGCACGACATGCGCTTTGACGTCCCCACCCTGGGCCTCAAAACCATCGAAAACGTCGCCGCCGCCAAAGGCGTCTGTATCGTCGTTCAGGCCGGCAAAGCCATCCTGGCCGACAAGCCGGACTTCATCGCCGCCGCCGACAAAGCCGGCCTCATCGTCATCGGCAAAACCTGAGCCGCCACTTTCCGGGTGCCATGCCCTCGTCTTCGTGAGCATGGCTTTCTCTCAACTTCAATTCCGTGCTCCCTTTCGCCTCTCTCGGTACCTGCGGTTGGTTTCTTCACCTGCCGCAGATTCCCGCCGCGCCTCCCATCACCTCTCCCCAAACCTGAACGCATACAAATCCGCATCGTTCAACTCAAACCTCATCCTCACCGTCTGCCCTTTAAGCGCCTCCAGCCCACGCCCATCCTTCCACGCCACCGGCTGTGAGATCGCATCCCCGAAAATCACCGGCGTCTGCTCCATCGTAAATCCATCAATCGGCTTGCCTTGCGCATCCTGCAATTCCACACCGATGCCCCCCGCCGCCGATGTGGCGAAGTTCAAATACAGCGCCTCACCGCTGAACTTCACCGGCTTGGTGATAAACCCGCCCCCGCGCCCGCCCGCATGCACGCTGCCAAACCCATCCATCCGCAAGCTATGCCGACGAAACCGCGTGGGCTCGCGCCAATAGTTCTCCGTCGCATAAATCGACAACTCATCGGGCGCATCTTCCATGCCCGACCGTGTGGGCACCATCCCCCAGAACTGGAAATTATCGCCATACGTCCAGTTGCCCTTGCGCTGGGGCCCCGGCCGCAAAAACGCCTCGTCATGACACCTGAATGTCTTGCCGTCACGGCTGGACATAAACAATCCATCCGTCAACCCCGTCCCCGTCCGCGGCTCGATTTTTTCCGACCGATGCCGCCGATGCTCCAGCTCTCCCAGGCTCTCCATCGACGGGCTCCAGCCCCGATCCAGGTACCGCGCGGGAAACCCCAGAAACAAATGTGGCGCCCGGTAATACGGAATCACCTGGTTCGTATAAAGCTCCTGTGCCGGCGTCCCCGGATAGCTCAACCACTCTCCCGGGCTCCAGTTGATGAAGTCCTTGGATGTGCTCGTTTTGATGTCCCGATATTTCCGGTCCTGCCCCTTCCAGTAGCTCCGGTAATACGCCCGGTATTCCCCCCGTACGCCATCCCAGAAAACCAGGTTCTGCGAATCAAACCACCCATCCGTCAGGATCGGCGCATCCTGCATCAATGACCATGAATATCCATCCGCGGAGCACATCGCATAAATTCCCGCCGTCATGTCAGGATGCGCCGCCCCCACCGCCTTGTACCGCTGCGCAGCCGGGCAATCCGGGTTGGTGTCGATAAACGGCGCAAACCCCTGCACCCCGCGCTTAAGCGGATCAATACCTCTGAACACGATGTTGTTCTTCCACGAACCCTCATACTCAAAAAGCCCAAGGTCAGGCCGCGTCCAATGAATGCCGTCCTGGCTCTCCGCGCACGCGCACTGCACCGGGCAATGGTCCACCGGCCTGCTCTTCACCGCGTCCACCCGGCAGCCCCGGTAGTACATCCGGTACTTGTCCCCGTCCTTCAGCACCGTGCCGAAATTGCAAGCATCCCCCTCCCACGCCTTGTCGGCGAAAAGCGCCACCTCCCGCGTCACCGGCTTATGGATTCGCAAGTCAGCCGCGCCGGTCAGCCGCTGAATCAAGTGGTCATCCACCATCAGTTCCAGCCGCGAGCCGATGTCTTCAAAAAACAAATCCCGGTGTTCCAGATATGCCATGGAATAGCCTCCTGCGCGGCATCTCACGCCCGCCCGCCCCAGCGTGCCGGGCCTGCGCCGCCGCCAATCACACTACTGAATCATTGATTCGACTACAAATCACCAGCCCTCCACACACTCCCTTTTCCCGGCTAAAATACCCCCATGATCCTCCTCATCGACAACTACGACAGCTTCACCTACAACCTCGTCCAGCGCATCGGCGAGATGGACTCCTCCCTGGACCTCCACGTCGTGCGCAACGACAAGATCACCGCTGAGGAAGCCCTCAAGCTCAAGCCCTCGCACGTGATCGTCTCCCCCGGCCCCTGCTCCCCAAACGAAGCGGGCATCTCCAACGACATCATCAAAGCCTTCGCAGGCCGCACGCCCCTCTTTGGCGTCTGCCTCGGCCACCAGTGCATCGGCTACTCCCACGGCATGAAGGTCACCCGCAACTACCGCCTCATGCACGGCAAAACCTCCCTCGTCCACCACGACGGCAAGTCCATCTTCGCCGGCCTCTCAAACCCCTTCGTCGCCACCCGTTACCACAGCCTCGTCATCCTGCGCGACGGCTTCGACCACGACCGCTTTGAAATCTCCGGCTGGACCGAAGAAGGCGAAATCATGGCGGTCCGCTCCCGCCCCGGTAAATTCCCCAACGGCGACGCCCCCATCGAAGGCGTACAGTTCCACCCGGAATCCTTCCTTACCATCGAAGGCCCCCGCCTCATCGCCAATTTCCTGGGCCTCCCTCAGCCCAAACTTCAAAACGCCTGAAACTCCGCGTAGTAACGCTCCGCGGGGACAGTTCTCCTGCTTCAGGGACCTGTCCCCTCCCGTTGCACCACCGCTTCCCATTAACAAACAACACCCCATAAAAGGGGTGTCGTCTTTTTCGCTCCCATTCCTAATTCTTACCTGTCCCTTTTACCTTGTACCTTTTACCTTTCCTCTCAAGCCAGCAGCCTCACCCCCAAGTCCGCTTTCGTCTGCATATCCGCCACCACTTCCCCATTCTTCAAAAACGGATCCGCGCACGCCCACACTTTGCTGCCGTCCTTGGTCATGATCGGTTCCGCCGAATACTGCGCCAGCCACACCCGGCGCGGTCTGGACGTCACATTTGTTCCCGACCGATGCAGACATACGCTTGAAAACACCGCGATCGACCCCGCCGGTACGATCACCGGCTCACCCGGGTCGCTCCCCGTGTAGCCGATCCGGTCGTTGAGCACCGGGTCCATCTTGTGCTCCACCACCTGTTTCGTTCCCGCCCGGCTGTACGGCAGAACATCGATCGTCCCATTCTCAACGCTCATGTCATCCAGCGCGCACCAGCACGAAAGGTAAGGCCGATGCGCGTGCCCGATATACCCCGAATCCTGATGCCAGCCGAACTTCAATCCAATTTCCGCGGCCTTCACCACATACTGCTCGTTGAACATGAAAGCATCAGGCCCCAGCGTCGCCCGGCAGATATCTGCCATGTAATCACTGAACACCACCGGCAGAATCCGCCCCGTCTCCCGATACCGGTTGCCGACAAAATACCGCTTATTCCGATGGTTGATCCCCAGCACATCCTTCCCCTGCCGATCCATTTCCGCATGGATCAGGTTCAGGTAGTAGTCCCACTCCACCCGAAGCACTTCCAGATGCTCCGCGGGAATCACGTTCTCAAGAATGAAATACCCCTGCTCGTTGTACTGCCTGATCATTTCATCACTGACGAGCTTCGACGCCTGTTGAGTAGAGCCAACCATAAAAACCCCTTTCCTGGATGTTTGGCTCATATTCTGACCTCCTTCCCCAGAACACTCTTCTCAAACCATGCCCATCAAGTGATCATTTTTTGATCTTAAAGCCAATCCTCCGGCAACACTGTCTTCATCGCGAAATGCCGTAAGACGTCGCGTGAATCTTTAAGATCGCGCTCATCGTGTCAAAAAACTATCCCCGCTGAATGCTCAATCACACATTTCAATCGCTTCCTTGCTTCATCTGGCGTAAAATACTGGGCTGGACCAAACCATGACAAACCCCGCCCTCCCCCGCATCCAATCCGACGATCCCGCCACCCGCAGGCCCGAGCTTCTCGCCCCCGCAGGCGATTTTGAAGCCATGAAGGCCGCGGTCGCCAACGGCGCGGACGCCGTCTACTTCGGCCTCTCCAACTTCAACGCCCGCTACCGCGCCGCGAACTTCGCCCTTGAAGACCTCCCCGGCGTCATGGAGTTTCTCCACTCCCAGAACACCCGCGGCTTTGTCACGCTCAACACCCTCATTTTTTCCGAAGAGCTTCAGGAAGTTCAATCCTTCATCAAAGCCTGCGCCGATGCCGGCGTAGACGCCGTGATCGTGCAGGACCTGGGCCTCACCCAGCTTATCCGCGCCATCGCTCCCAGCCTGCACGTCCACGGCTCCACGCAGATGACCCTCACCGAGCCTCGCGCCATCGCCTTCACGCGCGATTTGGGCGTCCGCCGCGTCGTTCTGGCCCGTGAGCTTTCCGTCAAGGAAATCGGGCTCATCACCGCCAAAGCCACGCTCCCGGTGGAAGTCTTCATCCACGGTGCCCTCTGCGTCTCTTACTCCGGCCAATGCCTCACCAGCGAATCCCTCGGCGGCCGCTCCGCCAACCGCGGCCAGTGCGCCCAGGCCTGCCGCCTGCCATACGATCTGGTCGTCGACAACAACATCAAAGAAACCGGCGATCAGAAATACCTCCTCTCACCCCAGGACCTCGCCGGCCACGGCCTCGTTAAAGACCTCATCGACATCGGCGTCGTCAGCCTCAAAATCGAAGGCCGCTTAAAGGCTCCCGCCTACGTCGCAGCCACCACCCAGACCTACCGCGCCGCCCTGGATGCCGCCACCCATGGCGAGCGCTACCATCCCCAGGGCCGTCAGGAACTCGACCTCCAGCAAACCTTCTCCCGCGGGTTCACCCCCGGCTTCCTGGACGGCGTGAATCATCAGCGCCTCGTTCCCGCCCGTTTCCCCAAGTCCCGCGGCATCAAGGTCGGCACCGTCACCGGCGCCTCCAACCGCGGCGTGGTCATCGCGCTTGATGCGCATAACCTCGCCCTCGCCGTCGGCTCTGACCTCATCAAACCCGGCGACGGCATCGTCTTTGACCTCTCCCGCCCCCAGGACAACGAGCCAGGCGGACGCGTCTACTCCGTCTACCCCCACAGCCGCCACCCCCTGCCCGGCCAGCGGCCCGGCGTCACCCTCGTCGAGATCGACCTGGGCCGCGAATCCACCGTCCGCCCGGACCAGCTCCCCGTCGGCGCCATCGTCTGGAAAACCGACGATCCCGAGTCGCGCCTGCGCCTGGAACAATCCTTCGCCCGCGACATGGTCTATCGCAAGGCTCCCGTCACCGCCACCCTCGTCGCCAAAGTCGGGCAGCCCATCGCTCTCACGCTGGAAAACGCCAACGGCCTCACCGCCCACGCCGCTTCCGAAGCCGCCGCCCAGGAAGCGCGCAACCAGCCCATCTCCCACGCCGTCGCCTTTGAGCAGGTCTCCCGCCTCGGCGACACGCCCTTTGAACTCACCGCCCTCACCCTCATCGGCGACGGCGCAGCAGGCGCGTCCAAAGCCATGGTGCCAAAGAGCGTCCTTAATGAACTGCGCCGCCAGGCCGCATCAGCCTTGGCCCTCAAATGCCAGACCCGCGCCATCCATGCCATCGCCAATCCCAACCCCCTCCCCGCCCTGCGTGAAGAAATCAAAACCACAGGCGGCCTGAAGGTGAATTCCCCCCTCCAGACCGGCGTACTCCCCATCGCCGCCTCTGACTTGCCCCAAATGCATGTCATGGTCCGAAACCTTGCCCAGCTTGATGCCGCTCTCGCCTGGCGCGGGCAAAACGTCCCCGACCATCTCGCCCGGCCTGCCACCCTCTACGCGGATTTTGAAGACATCAGGCAGTACAAAACGGCCGTTCAAAAAGCCCGCGAAGCCGGTGTCACCCTCGGTCTGGCCACCATTCGGATCATCAAGCCGCACGAAGAAGGCCTGCTCAAGCAGATCAAGGATTGTGCACCCGACATGGTGCTTGCCCGCAACCTTGCCGCCCTGAGCTTCTTCAAGGAACAATCACCCCGGCTTCCCCTGGTTGCCGACTACTCGCTCAACATCGCCAATGAGCTCACCTCCGGCATTCTCCGCGCCGCCGGCGTCGTACGCATGGTGCCCAGCTACGACTTGAATTTCCGCCAGTTGGCCGCCATGGTTCAGCACACCGATGCCGGAGTCTATGAAGCCGTCGTCCACCAGCACATGCCCATGTTCCACACGGAGCACTGCGTATTTGCCGCTACACTCTCAAAGGGCAAAGACTTCCACGACTGTGGCCGCCCCTGCGAAGCCCACCGCGTCAGCCTGCGCGACCGTGTCGGCCAGGAGCACCCCGTCATCCCAGATGTCGGCTGCCGGAACACCGTCTACAACGCTCAGGCCCAATCCGCCGCCGACTACCTCCCCCGTTTCCGCGCTCTGGGCATCCGCCACTTCCGCGTGGAGTTGCTCATCGAAAACGCCGAGCAAACCCACCTGGTTCTCCAGCAATACGCCGAGCTCCTGGCCGGCAATCCCGAGGCCCCCTTCCAGCTCAAACGCTCCCTCAGCGTCCTCTCCCAGCTCGGCGTCACCGCCGGAACGTTGGAGAGAGAATAAATAGGGTCTGGGGTCTGGTCAGAAAAAAATCGACTCTTTAGCAACGTCACAGCGTTGCGTGCATTTGAATGCGAGTGCGAACGACATTTTCTGCGCCCCAGCGGGGCGAACGGTTGTCGCCGGAGGTCAGCGAGTCTTCGAACGCAGCCTCCGGCAAAAGATCAATTGATCGTTTCTTGCTTCTTCAGCGCTCTCGATGGGCGCTGAAGAATTTCTATCCCTGTATTGGCGCTCAAAGCCCCGAAAATTCGGCCTCGACGACGCTTTAAATGGCATACATCCGCATCTCCTTATTTGAACTACATCCCCACTTGAAATCCCCATTCCTTCTGACCAGACCCTAGACCTCAGACCCTAGACCCTTTATAAATTTCCCATGCCAACCGAATTCGACGTCATCGTGGTCGGCGTGGGCACCATGGGCTCATCCACCGTTTATCACCTCGCCAAACGCGGTCTCAAGGTTCTGGGCCTGGAGCAGTTTGACGTCCCCCATGCCCGCGGCGCTGGGCACGGCCACTCGCGTGTCATCCGCATGGCCTATTTTGAGCATCCCGACTACGTCCCCCTTCTCAAGCGTGCCTACGCCAACTGGCGCACCATTGAGCAGGACTCCGGCGCCGCCATCCTCCACGTCACAGGCGGCGTCTACATGGGCAAGCCCAAATCCGAGCTCATCGAAGGCTCACTGCGCGCCCAGAAGCAATACAACATCGACCACGCAGAGCTCACCCACGCCCAGCTCGCCGACCAGTACCCCATGTTCAGGCTCCCGGCCGACTACATCGGCATGTATGAAAACGCCGTCGGCTACGTCCTCCCCGAACAGGCCATCAGTTCTTATGTCATCGAATCCCTCCGCCGCGGCGCCACCATTCACGGGCATGAACCCGTCCTCTCCTGGGCCAGCGATTCCTCCGGCGTCCGCGTCGTCACCCCCAAGGCTCAGTACACCGCGAAAAAACTCATCTTCACCTCCGGTGCCTGGTCGGACCGTCTCGTCAAAGACCTGGGCATCCCCCTGAAGGTCACCCGCCAGGTCCTCGCCTGGGTGTGGCCGAAAAACCCCGACCTCTTCCAGGCCGGAAAACTCCCCGTCTGGATGATCGACCACGGCACAGGCGGCCAGCACTACGGCTTCCCCATGGTCAAGGAAATCCCCGGCTTCAAGCTCGCCTACCACTCCCTGGGCTCCCTCACCGACCCCGACAAAGTCATCCGCGAACCTCAGCCCGGCGACGAAGAAACCTTCCGCCCACTCCTCCAGCAGATGATCCCCGACGCCGACGGCCCCACCCTCGCCATCCGCACCTGCATCTACACCAACAGCCCCGACGGCCACTTCATCCTCGACAACCACCCCAAACACCCCAACGTCTCCCTCGCCTGTGGTTTTTCCGGCCACGGCTTTAAATTCGCCTCCGTCATCGGCGAAGTGATGGCAGACCTCGCCCTGCACAATAAAACCACCCTCCCCGCACAATTTCTCAGCCTCAAACGATTCCGGTAAGAAAGGTAAAAGGGATAAGGTACAAGGGACAAGTGAAAGGCAGAAAGCCTGCACATTTCACCCCTTTTCGATCTTCGCCCCATCGGGGCATAAGCGCGTAGCTGTGGGTCAGCGAATCATCAAGCGCAGCCCCCACCGCAAAAATTCGCACATTAGTCCGCTCTGCCTTATCCCTTTTACCTTTCTTCAGGGTCTCCCCGACCACTCCATCAGCCATCCCTCCACCCCAAAACTTTGCCTTTCCAGGCGCTTCCCCGCACCCGTGCAGGTAAACTGAAGGGTATGAAGCTCAAACTTCCTCATCAACGCCTCTGGCCCAAACACCGCACCGATGCCGCCACGGAATCCGGCGACCCACGCCGCAAACCCGTCAAAAGGACCATCATGGTCCTCCCCACCCTCTTCACCCTCGGCAACGTGCTAAGCGGTTTCGCCGCCATCTTCATCGCCAGTCAGCCCAAAGGCACGGAACTGCCCATGGGCATGTCCACTTTCACCCTGGCCACCTGCTTCATCTTCCTGGGCATGCTCATGGACGCCCTCGACGGTCAGGTCGCCCGCATGACCAAAACCACCAGCAGCTTCGGCGAACAGCTCGATTCCATGGCGGACATGGTCACCTTCGGCATCGCACCCGCCTTCATCGCCATCAAGCTCGTCGAAATCCGCACCCCTTTCGTCGAATCCAACACCCTTGGCATTGCCCTCTTTGACCGCACCGCTTTTGTCATCGCCATGATCTACGTCGCCTGCACCGCCATCCGGCTCGCCAGGTTCAACGTGGAAGTCCACCTCCCCTCCGAAGCGGATCACTCCGGCTTCAAAGGCATCCCCTCCCCCGGCGCCGCGGGCACCGTTGCCAGCCTCGTCATCCTCCATCAGTCACTGCTCACCACCCCCTGGGCGCAGGATCAGCAATGGCTTGTCAAAGCCATGCCCGTCTTCACCGTCTGGATCATGCTGCTCGTCGCCTTCGCCATGGTCAGCCGTCTGCGCTACGCTCATCTGGCCAACCGGCTCATCAAAAACCGCGGCAAGGCGAAGATCAACACCATCATCTGGCTCGTCATCCTTGTTCTCTTCCTCACCATCGCGCCCCAGGCCTCACTGGCCGTCGGCTTCACGCTCTACGCCTTAAGCGCCCCCACCATCTTCGTCTGGCGCAAGCTCACCGGCACCGGCCCCAAACCCGCAGCCCACGCCCCCGACCCATCCATCCCTCCGCTGGTGGACCCGGCCCACTCTCACAACGGCATTGATGGCCAACCCACCGCCTCTGCCCCAACCGCTGAAACCGACCGCAAAACCGGCTGATCAATACGATGCTCTGTCTGGAAACTCCCTTCGTAGGGTGGCGCCGAGTCTTCGAGGTCCACAATAGCGAGCTGGATACCCATTGATTCTGCGAAATCACACGCAAGCCACTATCTCACGGGTGCATCTTCTTCCTCATCGTTCTCACTCCCGTCGTATTTCAGACAAGCCCAAGCCATAGGTGGTAAGGACACCTTTTGATCTTGTCGCATCGCACAGACATTCAATCATCCGGAGTGCAGTTAGCATGGCCCCATTCCAGCCGGGAATGGAGCGCTTCTTAGCACGCAGCCTCTGGGAAAAGCACTAAATAATGCTCTTGCACGCGCCCTGCTTCCATGCCACAACCCCGTAACGAGTCAGCTTCTCCAAGCTCACCTTCTCGCCTTCTCTTCACCTAGACCCCAGACCCCAGCCCCTTCTTCAAGTCGTGTAATCCGCATTGATCCGGATGTACTCGCGTGAAAGATCGCACCCCAGCCAATCCACCGTCGTACTCCCCAGGCCAATATCCAGCACGAACAGCATTTCCTTGGCCTTCATGGCCTCCTGCAGCTTGGTTTGCTGCGCCGCGGTCAGCTTGGTCGGTTCGCCGTTCTTGAACACCAGCACGGCTTGATTGGGAGCCGTGGGCAAGCCGATGGACAGGCTCATTTTCTCCGGGCGGATCGCCGCGCCCGCGTACCCTGCTGCCGTGGTCACTCGGCCCCAGTTGGGGTCCCCGCCGTGGATGGCGCACTTCACCAGCGGGCTGTCCACCACTGCGCGTCCGATCTTGTCGGCATCCTTGGGAGACTTCGCATTCACCACGCGAACCCGAAACACCTTCGTCGCGCCTTCGCCGTCTTTGACGATCTGGTACGCCAGGCTCTGGCACACGTCCGTCAACGCCTGGGTAAAGGTGTCGAAATCCTTACCCGTCTTGGTGATCTTCAAATTCCCTGCCAGGCCCGAGGCCATGGTAACCACCGTATCGCTGGGGCTGGTGTGCTGGTCCACGCTGATCCGGTTGAAGCTCGCCCCGGTGGCCACTTTCAGCGCCCGCTTCAGCAGGCCGGGCGTAATCGCCACGTCCGTGGTCACAAAGGCCAGCATCGTCGCCATGTTCGGCGCGATCATGCCGGAGCCCTTGGAGATGCCCGCGATGGTCACGGTTTCCTTGCCGATCTTCACCGTCTTGCCGTCGCTCTTGGGCACCAGGTCGGTCGTCATGATGCCACGCGCCGCAGCCTCATCGGCCTCGGCGCCAACGGCCAGTTTGCCAACCAGGTCATCGATGCCCGCGGTGATCTTCTCCATCGGCAGCGGCCGCCCGATGATCCCCGTCGACGACGGAATCACCTTCCGCAAATCGCAGCCCAGGGCCACGGAAACGCGCTTGCACATCATCAGCGCATCGTGCTCGCCGGGTTTGCCCGTCGAGGCGTTGGCGTTGCCGGAATTGACGATCACCGCGCGCAAAGTCCCCGAGCGCAGGTGCCGCCGCCCGATCACCACCGGCGCGCTGGGCATTTTGCTCGTGGTGTACATCCCCGCAGCCGCAGCGGGCACATCGCTCACGATCAAGGTCAAATCCGGCTTGCCGGACACCTTGATTCCGCAAGTCCCGCCGGCAGCCTTAAACCCCTTGGGGGACGTCACGCCAAATGATTTCGTCGTCATGGCGCAAGATTATAAAAAGGTACAAGGCAGAAGGTACAAGGTAAAAGGCAGAAAGAACAGAAAATTAAACACAAGCAGCCCACTCCTCATTGCTCTTGATCTTCCTCTTAACTTATCCCTTGTACCTTATCCCTTTCCATCACTTCCCCAGCGCGCACTGCAGTGCGATCACCGAGTAGGCCGTCGTCAGCACTGCGTCGGATTCCATGAAACGATCCTGCGTATTGGTCCATGATCCATCCTGCTGCTGCAATGCGGCCAGCTTGTCTACCAGGTCATTGGCCCAGTTGCGTTCGGTCTTGGTGTCCGCCACCGTCAGGGTTGGTTCGCCCCAGGCTTCAAACGCCCGGGCAAACGTCATCACGTAGTAGTAATAGCCTGACTGCCGCTCATCCGAGGGAGTCTTGGGGTTGTCTTGAAAGCCCGGGTTCTGGTCCAGCGTGTAGTGCTTGCTGATCCATTCCTTCGCCGCCACCACACGCGGGTCTTTTTTGTCCAGCTTGGCATAGGCATAGCTCTTCCAGCCTGCGTACGTCACCGAACCATAGCTGCGAAGCTGGCTCACCTGCCCCTTGCCCGGCACGTCGATCGATTCATCCCCCGCCATCGACTGCGCCACGCCGATTTTGTCCTTGCTTTCCGATGTCGTATAGATGAACCCGCCATCGTTGGACATCTGGCTCTTCCAGGGTGAGGTATTGGCGTCCGTCGCCTGGCACCGGGTGATGAACACCACCGCCCGCTTGTACGCCGGGTCATCCGAAGGCAGGCCAGAATCCTTCAGCCCTTCCAGCATGAACTGCACGTTGGACATATCCGGGCGGCCCGAGCGCCCATACCCCGCCCCACCGTAGTACGGATGAGCTTCGGTGATTTCCTTGCCTTGCGGGTCCTTCTGGTTGCTCCACTGCAAGCCCCGCAGATAGTCCTGCGCCGGCTTGATCTTCGCTTTCACTTCCGGGCGGTTCTCAAACTTCGCCAGCGTGGCCAGGCAGATCGCCGTGTTGTAGTTCTCCAGCATGCCCGAGTGGATCCCGCCGTTCTTGGGCGCGCCGTCTTTCTCCGGCTCCGCCTTGGACAAAATAAATGTCAGCCCCTTCTCCACCGCCGGGTCTTTGGCCGCCTCAGGCGACTGCCCTGCGATGCCCCGCACCACCAGCGCCGTAATCGCCGGGCCCGGCTTGGGCGACCAGCTTCCGTCGGCCTCCTGCTTGGCCTTCAGGTAAGTCACCGCCTTGGCGATCAATTCTTTACCTTTTTTTGCATGCGCCTCGTCGGCCGCGCCAAATGCGTCCAGCCCAAACGACACCACCGACAAACCCGCCACCGCGATCACCGCACACAACCGATTTTTGTTGGTCTTCATATGTTGCCCTGAAAAAGAGTGAATGGCTCGACTCAAGCCTGATCATACACACCTCTTGATTCCAAGTCTCAATACCGCAAATTGCCTCTGCCACTCGCTTTGTAAAACCCCGAATGCCTATCATCTTCCTCCCGGCCTGCCGCTGGCGCGCCTGCACGCATCATGGGATGATGACACTTAGATGAAGAAATACCTCTCCATTGCTCTGCGCGTCCTGTTTGCCCTTCTGGGTCTGGCTTACATCGCCTACACCCTCACATGGTCGGATTCCCTCCATCTCGACCCTGGCTTTGAGGTTGTCGCCGCCAAGGTCGAAGACGGCAAAACCATCGCCCCCGCAGTCGTCATTGATAAGCCCGCAGGCGTCACCGTACCCATCCTGGAAGGCCAGTTCTCCGGGCCGGACCGCACCTCCGAAGTCACCGTCGCTCCCATCAAGGAGCGCCCGGACCTGCGCATCAAGATCCCCGTCTCCCAGATCAGCCAGGACGACAAAGGCTCCGTGCTTTACAAGCCCGGCATCATCACCAGCTTTAAGACTGCAAACCTCGGGCTTCTGCTCCTGGGCCTCATCATCATTGCCCCCCTCTACCCCATCCAGACCTTTCGCTGGTACCTCCTGCTGCGCTGCCAGAACATCGAAACCACCTTCCAGAAAGCCTTCCGGCTCACCATGGTCGGCTGCTTCTTCAACTACTGCATCCCCGGCACCACAGGCGGCGACGTCGTCAAAGCCTACTATGTCGCCAAAAACTCCGACCGCCGCGCCGTCTCCGTCATGACCGTCATCTTCGACCGAATCACCGGCCTCCTCGGCCTCATCGTCGTAGGGGGTCTGGCCGGTCTCCTCGTGCTGGACAACCCCACCGCCCGCAACGTCACCGTTTCCATCTGGTCAGGCGTCGCCGTCGTCGTCGTTCTCTCTGCGGTCTACTTCTCCCGCCGCATCCGCTCCGCCCTTTACATCGACACCCTGCTGGAAAAAACCATCTACCGCCTCCCAGGCGGTTCCATCCTCAGCAAGGTCGACGAAGCCGCCACCGCCTACTCCAGCAACAAGCTCACCGTCCTCTGGGCCGTCCTGCTGAGCATCCCCTGCCACATCATGCTCGCCACCGGCACCGCCCTGGCCGCCTACGCCCTGGGCTCCAAGTCTGAATTCCTCGTCATCCTCACCGTCATGCCCGTTGTCTTCCTCGCCGGCTCCATCCCCATCTCCCCTCAGGGCGTGGGCATCATGGAAGCTCTCGCCATCGCCCTGCTCCTCAAAGCCGGCGTCATGAGCACCAATCAGATCGTCGGCATGCTCCTCATGATCCGGCTCTACCAGGTGGTCTACTCCCTGCTGGGCGGCGTCTTCCTCCTCAAAGGCGACATCCACATGCACCCCGAGCGCGACCCCGAGCCCGCTCCCACCATCCCTCAATAACCCTCGACTCCGCTCCTCATTCTTACGTGCCCCTTCTACCTTTTACCTTGTAGCTTTCTGTGAAAATCGGCCCCGTCCAACTCCAGAATCCCCTCCTCCTCGCGCCCATTGCCGGCTACTGCGACCTCCCTTTCCGCCTCGTCGTCCGCAGCGTCACCGGGCCCTCAGGCGGCGTCGGCCTCGCCTGCACAGACCTCCTGTGCCCCCAGGCGCTCCTCTCCGAAAATGAAAAGTCCCTCTGGCTCGCCGCCACCGACCCCGCGGACCAACCCGTCTGCATGCAGCTTTACGGCGCAGACCCCGACATCCTCGCCGACGCCGCCCGCTGGGCCCAGGCGCACGGCGCCACCACCATCGACATCAACATGGGCTGCCCCGTCGACAAAGTCACCAAGAAAAACGGCGGCTCCATGCTCCTCTGCTCCCCCACATCCACCATTGAGCTCGCCCGGAAAGTCTCCCGTGCCGTCTCCGTCCCCGTCACCGCGAAGCTCCGCCTGGGCTGGTCCGACAACGCCATCGTCGCCCCGTCCCTCGCCGTACAGCTCATCGACGCCGGCATCCAGGCCATCACCATTCACGGCCGCACCACCGAGCAACTCTTCAAACCCGTCGTCCGCCTGAACGGCATCCGCACCGTCGTCGAAGCCGTCAAAAAAAACCACCCCAGCATCCCCGTCATCGGCAACGGCGACATCAAAACCCCCCACGACGCCAAGCTCATGATCCAGGCCACCGGCTGCGACGCCGTCATGATCGGCCGCGGCGCACTCGGCCAGCCCTGGATCTTCCGCGACACCGCCCACTACCTTAAAACCGGCGCCCTCCCTGATCCCTATCCCCGCGCCGACAAAGCCCGCCTGGTCCTCCAGCACTTTGAAAACATGCTCCGCCTGCGCACCACCCACGCCAAAGAACACAACGCCGGCAAGCATTACGACTTTGAGCGCGCCGCTTTAAACTCCATCAAATCACGTGTTTCCTGGTACTCAGCCGGCCTCCAGCCCTGGCCGGGTCTGCGCCGCGATGTCCACGAAATCCAGTCGGTTCAGCACTTCCGCGAATACTGGCTCGCCGGCATCGAAAAAATCGAAGCCTCCGACCGCGAAAACCCCACCCGCAAAGGCGACTACGACCACCACATCAGCGCCATCGCCCCGCAATGCGCGTAACCCTCTGACTCCCTCACCCTCAGGGGGCTCACGGTGAGGGCCAATACGGTTCAATTAAGCCCTTGCCTCCTCATTCGGAGTGCTCAAGGCACGGCCCTATGACAGCCAGGGTCGCAGCGCTTCTGAGTGCGTAGGCCCTGGTAAACATATAAAAACAATGCTCTTGCACGCGCTAATTTCCACGCCAATCAATCTGTAACAACTCAACTCCCTCTGCGCTCTTTTTGGCCTCTTCATCCTTGATTGAACCGTATTGGGGAGGCCGCCGACGAATGCCATCACGACGCGACTTTTAACTCTGGCAAATGGCAAACTTCACCAAGCTACGAACCCATGCGGTGTCTGGCTCGTACCCACATCTACTCACCACCCTGACTTCACACCCCTATGCAACTCCCACCCGCCAACAATCACAAACCTTTCCCCGACCCTGTTCAATTTGCCAAACGCCTCAAAAAAATTCTCGTCACCCTCACCGCGTTCTTCCTC
This sequence comes from uncultured Phycisphaeraceae bacterium, assembly GCA_964542875.1. Classification (GTDB taxonomy): domain Bacteria; phylum Planctomycetota; class Phycisphaerae; order Phycisphaerales; family Phycisphaeraceae; genus CAZGOM01. The sequence goes on along the minus strand of CAZIWA010000020.1, from coordinate 12,517 downwards.
TTCACACTTGCAATCCTCTTCTACGCCTTCGTCGTCCGCCCCAAAAACCAGATAGATGTCCTTCACGCCAAATACCTCACAGTCGATCGTCCTTCTACTTACACCAAGGTACTTCAGACCATGGGGCCAACCCCAACCTCTGATGAACCCGGCCAAGGCACTGCCTTCTGGGACGATGAGTACCCCAGCTCCAACCTCGATGAATCAAAAAACATCACCCACATCCTCCGCTACTCCATCCCCGGCCTTCCCTACAGCGTCACCTTCGAATTCACTTTTGACAAAGACAAAAATCTCATCGGCAAGCACCGTTACGACTGACTCCACCAACAAACAAGGCCGGAGCAAAAAAGCTCCGGCCTTGCGCAATTAAACACTCTTAATTTCTGACCAGACCCGAGACCCCAGACCCCTCCTCACTCACATTGTCAAAAACCGCCGATAGTTATCCCTCAAAAGCAGCGCCGCATCATGCCGGATCTGCTTGGTCGTCACGTCGTACCCGCTGTTGGCCAGGTCCGTGTACTTCTCCGTCAGCACCTTGGCGATGATCTGCCGGCTGTGGTCCCACTTGTAGACGAGTTGATCCAGAATCCGCGCGTCCGAGTGCTGCGGCACAAACGTCGTCCCCAGCGTCTCGATGCGTACCCGGGTCATCTCTTCGATGATCGACGGGTTGTTCAGGAACCACCAGCACCCAAACAGCATCAGGTTGCCGAATTTGCGTGCCGCGATGCACAATTCGTGCTGGTTTTCGCGTGCCAGCATGGTCACCATGAACTTGTTCTTGGGAAACTCCCGGCACAGCGCCACCACGGATTGCACATCCGCCAGGCCCACCATGTCGCCTGCGTCGCGCAGCGCCGGGTTCACACCGATGCGTGAACCGATCATCATCGCCCAGGGCAGCTTGCGCTCAGCCAGTACGGGCATGAGGCAGTCACGGATGAACCGGTCTTCGTTATTGATCTTCTTACCCGGTTCCGTCGACGGATACCGGAACTCAGGCGGCAGACTCATCGCCACATACACCGCCTGCATCTTGTCCAGCCAGTGGTTCAAGAACCGCTTTACTTCCGCCACCGTATCGCCCGAAAAGTCCGCATTGGCCTTGTAGCCCCACGTGTTGAGCTTCTTCACCGCGTTGGACCAATCCCGCAGCAGCGGGTCGATGCGCAGCACTGTGGTGAACCGGGTGTCATCCGTCAGGCCCGGCCTATGCTCCCACATCGCCCGTTCCTGGTCGTTAAACACAGGATTGGTCATCGTGATGCAGTCCACGTTCGACACTTCCATCACCCGGTCAACATAGTCGCTGGGCTTCCATTTGCGGAACCACTTCCGGTACTTGTCCAGATTCTGTTCATGCGGGTCCAGGCCCAGGCGCACCAGCGTGGTGATCACGCCGCGGCAGGCCTCGCTCACCGGCGTATTTTCTACAAACAGGTGCTTCCAGATATGGTCCGCCTGATCCTGCTTGCTCATTGCCCAGAACTTCTCATAAGGCAGTTGCGTCGCCGGCACGATCCGATACACCTCTGCAATCAGGTAGTGGTACGTCACCAGTTCATCGATGCCCCACAAAAGCAACCCATCCGGGTCGGGGGACGAACCGAACACCGGCGCATAGCAGTGCGTGTGCAGGTCGGTCACGGGCTGGTCGAAAACAGCCTTTTCAACGGCGCTTTGGAGTTTTTTGGAGTTCATCTCAAGTCTTCCTGAATGAAGGGTCCGGACAAAAACAGGGGCAGATCAATATACGTGATTTGTGTTAAGAGCAACCGCCATCATCCCGCCTGGCTCATTTCCCGGACGGCACAACGCAGCCCGCAGCAGTGCCGTGTCTTGCACGCGCCAACGCCTATTTCCCTTCCCCTTCTCCCCACCCGAAACCCAACCCTCAAAAACCTCAAAACACCCCAATTGCTCCCCCCCGCCGTTTCCCCATTTCCTCCCCCTTATTTTCCCCCTTGAAAACCGCCCTTTTTCGCGCATTTAAACACTGGCTTGAAATCACAAAAAACAGTACAATATTCCCACCTTGAAAAGGCCTGTGCCCGCACTTGTTTGTCGGGCAATATTCACGGTCGGGACGGCGCCCGTAAAACCGCCGAAACAAGCCAGGAAGGCTTCGATCTTATGGACGAGACCAACCCCAGCCCCGTCACCTCCCCCGCTGAACCCAACCCCGCACAAACTTCCTCCTACGGCGAAAGCAGCATCAAGGTCCTCAAAGGCCTCGAAGGCGTGCGCATGCGCCCAGGCATGTACGTGGGCGACCAGGGCCCCCGCGGCCTTCACCACCTCGTCTACGAAATCGTCGACAACTCCATCGACGAGCACATGGCCAAGCGCTGCAACAAAATCTCCGTCCACATCAATGCGGACGGCTCCGTCTCCATTCAGGACGACGGCTCGGGCATCCCCGTAGGCCCCTACCACAGCGAAGACCCCAACTACAACGGCAAACCCACCGTTGAGATCGTCCTCACCGTCCTCCACGCCGGCGGCAAGTTCAACCACGACGCCTACCAGGTCTCAGGCGGCCTCCACGGCGTCGGCGCATCCGTCGTCAACGCCCTCTCCGAATGGCTCGAAGTCGAAGTCGCACGCGCCGGCAAGGTCTACACCATGTCCTTCGAACGCGGCATCACCGATGAGCACCTGCGCCAGGTCGGCACACGCGAAACCACCGGCACCAAGATCACCTTCAAGCCTGATCACCAGATCTTTCCCGACATCAACTTCAGCTACGAAACCCTCGCCACCCGCCTGCGCGAGCTGGCCTACCTCAACCCCGGCCTTCAGATCAACATCGCAGATGAACGCTCCGGCAAGGTCGAAAACTTCGTCTTCCCCGACGGCATCAAGTCCTTCGCCGCCGCCTTGAACGAAGGCAAACAGGTCTACCACGAGCCCATCTTCATCGAAGCCGCGGACCTTGAGCACAAACTCACCTGCCAGGTCTCCCTCCAGTACAACGACTCCTACTCGGAGCTCATGCTCTCCTTCGTCAACAACATCAACACCATCGAAGGCGGCACCCACCTCTCAGGCTTCAAAACCGCCCTCACCCGCGCCATCGTCGCCTACGCAAAGGACAACAACGTCCTCAAATCCAACGACCAGCCCCCCACCGGTGAAGACGTCCGCGAAGGCCTCGTCGCCATCATCTCCGTCCGCGTCCCTGACCCTCAATTCCAGGGCCAGACCAAAACCAAACTCGGCAACGCCGTAGTCGAATCCTTCGTCAACCGCGCCGTCGGCGAAGCCCTCAAGACCTGGCTCGAGGAACACCCCGCCAAGGCCAAGGAAATCTGCCTCAAGAGCGTCAACGCCGCCCAGGCCCGCGAAGCCGCACGCAAAGCCCGCGACCTCACCCGCCGCAAAGGCGCGCTCGACGGCGGCGGCCTCCCCGGCAAGCTCTACGACTGCACCTCCAAAGACGTCGATAACTCCGAACTCTTCCTCGTCGAAGGTGACTCCGCAGGTGGCTCCGCCAAAGGCGGACGCGACCACCGCTACCAGGCCATCCTCCCCCTCAAGGGTAAAATCCTCAACGTCGAAAAAGCCCGCCTCGACAAAATCCTCGGCTTTGAGGAAATCCGCATCATCATCCAGGCGCTCGCCTGCGGCATCGGCACCGATGAGTTCGACATCACCAAGCTCCGCTACGGCCGCATCATCATCATGACCGACGCCGACGTCGACGGCTCGCACATCCGCACCCTCCTGCTCACCTTCTTCTTCCGCCAGATGCCCGAGCTCGTCAAGCAAGGCCGCATCTATATCGCCCAGCCCCCCCTCTACCTCGTCACCCGGCAAAAGAAGTCCGAATACGTCCTCAACGAAAAACGCATGCGTGAAGTCCTCGGCTCACTCGCCCTGGAAGGCATGGGCATCGCCGTCTATGACGACGAACACAAGCCCGTTCGCACGCTCCACGGCGCTGAGGTCCGCCAGGTGTTTGATCTCCTTGCCCACCTCTCGGAGCTCACCGGCATCGTCCAGCGCCGCGGCATCAACTTCACCGACTTCCTCTCCCTGCGCTCGCAGGACCCCACAGGTCAGCGCCGGCTCCCCCGTTCACGCGTGCAGGTCACCGGTATTGACGACGGCGACCGCTTCTTCTGGTCTGAGGAGGATGAGCAAGCCTACTTGAAGCAATTCCTCGTCCCCGCGGCTCCCGCGCCAGTCGAAGGCGCCGCCCCGGTTGCCCCCGCGGACCCTGATAAGGAAGACCTCACCGTCAAGGCGCCGCCCGTCCCAACCCGGCAGGAGCTTCACGAAGTCAAAGAGCTCGAGCGCGTCTTCACCAAGCTCGCGGCACTGGCCATCAACATCGACGATTACTCACTCGTCCAGGAAGTCTCCGCTGCCGGCGACCGCATGCCCACCCGGTTTGAGCTGCTCGTGCCGGACTCCAAAGGCCTCCCCCAGGCCAAGCAGGTGGCCAACGTCGAAAAGATCCTCCCCGAGATCCTCGAAGTCGGCCGCAAATCCGTCGAAATCAAACGCTTCAAGGGGCTGGGCGAAATGGACGCCGAACAGCTCTGGGACACCACCATGGACCCCTCCAACCGGGTGCTCCTGAAAGTCACTTACGACGCCGCTTCCGCCGCCGAAAGCCTCTTCACCTGCCTCATGGGCGAAGAAGTCGAACCCCGGCGCAAGTACATCGAAGAACACGCCCTGGAAGTCAAAAACCTCGACGTCTAACCTAAGCTCTCAATACCCCAAAGCCATGCTCAGCCTTCTGAGCATGGCTTTTTCTTTTCCCTCTTTCAAGCAGTGGTTTTCCAAAATCGAAGTGACAAACCAATTAAACTTTTTCGCAGTTCCTGCACTGAAATCAGTAATTGGATGACTCACGGTACTTAGATCGTCGGTACTGAACCGCCGTCAATGATGTACTCCTGGCCTGTCAGAGAGCTCGCACGGCTCGACGCAAGAAAGGCAACCAATTCCGCGACTTCCTCCGGCGTATTCGGTCGTCCCAGCGGAATTCCCCCGAGCATATCCATGATTCGCTGTCGGGCGGCCTCGACCGTGATTCCGTTGCGCGCCGCGATCTCCTTGACCATGCCGACCGCGGAGTCGGTCTCCGTGTATCCAGGGGCCACGCTCAGCACCCGGATTCCCTGCCCGCTAACTTCCTTTGAAAGCCCCTTGCTGTAATTGGTAAGCGCGGCCTTAGCGGCAGCATAGGCCAGCGTCGAATCATGCAGCGGCTGAACACGTTGAATCGACGAGATATGAATAATCACACCCGAGCGCCTTTGAAGCATCTTCGGTAACAGCGCACGGTCCAGCCCAACGGCAGCAAACAGGTTCAGATTGAACGCTTGAAGCCAATCCGCATCCGACAGCGCCAGCACGCCGCCGCCCGGGGCCGATGAACCCCCCGCATTATGGATCACGATATCCACGCCCCCCAATAGGGTGTCGACAGCCGCCGCAACAGCCTCGACACCTTGTCGCGTGCTGATGTCTGCTTCGACCACCGGGGCGCCAACATCTGTTGAGCCTGCACGGGCGGTGGTGAGCACCGTCCCGCCTCCGGCCATGAACCGTTCGACGATGGCCCTCCCGATCCCACGCGTGCCGCCGGTCACCAATACCCGCTGACCGGCAAATTCGATTGATGATGCGATCTGAGACATTCACATCTCCTGGTAAAACCCGACCCGTCGAGTCCCACATGAGACTCGCATTGGCACCGATGCTAGCGTAAGCTGTGGAAATGGGAAGAACCTACAAAAAAGTTGGGTACATACTAAAAAGTAAGCCCTACCAGGAGCCGGCAACGCCCGATGAAGGTGCCATCGCAACCGAAAAAGCGCTTCGCATGCTTGAAGGCCGATGGAAGCTTGTCATCATCTTTCATCTGTTCGTGAATCCCACGCTCCGGTTCTCCGCCTTGGAGCGCGCTATTCCGGCCGTCTCACAGAAAATGTTGATCCAACAGCTTCGTGAACTGGAGCGCGATGGCATTGTGAAACGGACCGTCTACCCTGAGGTGCCGCCCAAGGTGGAGTATGGGTTAACGACATTCGGAAAGGCGCTTTGCCCCGCGCTGGATGCTCTTCTCAAGTGGGCTGCCCAGCGCGACCAGTCCCCGTAATCCATTTCCCAACACAGCAACGCCTTCCTCACGGACACCCGACAATGCGTCACCCTGCTACCGGGCGCGTGAGAATCGGCAGATGCTTTTACCCGGCGGTCAGGTCATCGATCCTCTTGGCCGATCATGAACCACCCTCCGCCTCGTCGCCAGCCGCACACCCCACACCGCGAGCAGCGCCACCACGCCGCACACAAACATCACCAGCCCCTTCACGAAGCTTGCCGGCCAGTACACCAGCTTCACCTCATGTTCGCCCGGCCCCAACGCCACGCCCTTAAGCGTAGTGTTCACCCGTAAAATGTCTACTTGCTCGCCATCCACCGTCGCGTGCCATCCCGGGTACCACATATCCGCAAGCACCACCACGCCCGGCGTTTCCATGTTCGCCTGAAACACCACTTCGCTCCCGGTATCGCTGATCAGTTTCGCTCGTCCGACCACATTCTGCCCTTCACGCACCTGCGCCAATGGCGTTTCCACCACCACCATTTTCGTCGGTAGAAAATCCGGCGCAGTCAGCACTTTCATCCGCGTTTCCGCATCCGGCACCGCCACCACGGACGACGGCACATACACCCGGGAAGGCGTATCAGGCAGTTCCATCACCCAGTATCCGTCACCTGCATACGCCGGCTTCATACCCTCGGGCACGCGCCCGCGGATGATCAAATACTTCACCGCCAGCATCGCCAGGAGAGGCGAGCGCTTGGGCGTCCACACCAGCACCGCGGCATAGTCCGGGTCCAGTCTCGGCACGCCCGGCGATCGGAAAGCCTCCAGCAGTTTCACCATCGGCTTGGGGTCCAGCGCGTCATACCCGCGCGGGTCGGCAATGTTGTAGGTCAGGTTCAGGTTCGCCGGAAGCCCTTGATACCCGCAAGCCCGGTAATCGATCCCGGTTTGCCCTGAAACCCACTCCAGCACCGAAAGCCGAGGGTAAAACTCCGCTTTAGGCGCGCTGGGGTACAGCCCCCACGCCAGCACCACCACTTCAATGAGCGCCACCCCCGCCAAGCCTGCCCCTATGGCTTTGCTCACCCGGGGTGCTTTAGCCAGGGCCACATACCCCGCGATAAGCACCAGCACCGCCGCACCGGCGATTGCAAACACCCGCACAAACCAGTTGGCCGTCGCCACCATTTCTGGCCCAGCCTCGGGGTTGGCCGCCATCTGGTTGGCGCCGTTGATCGTATAAACCAGCACCCCCAGCACCGCCACGCAAGGCGTAACACACGCCGCAATCACCCGCCACGAAGGCACATGCCCCCGCACCAGTCTGTCCAGCCCTGCCGCACCCAGCACAATCACCGCGATCCCCGCCAGCACCACCAGCCGGTTAGGCGACAGCATCGCCAGCGGGCCATGCTCATAAATCAGCTTCAGCACCGGCACTCCAAGCGGGTATCCTAGGCCCAGCACCAGCAGCGCCAGCACCACCCACCCGCGCGCATCTTTGCGCAGCGCCCACACGCCCACCGGCGCGAAAAACAATGCCCACACCAGCCCCACCGAGCCCGACGCCATGCTCTCCGCATGGTTCACCTGGCCGAAAAACAACGTCGTGTTCAATGGCGATCCATTGAAATACGGCATCAGCATGTCCATCAACCCCGGCAGGCCGGACACCACATACACCGCTTTGCCGGCGGCCCGGGCCTCCAGCCTCAGGCTCCACGGCAGATACTCCAGCGTCGGCAGCAGTTGCGGACCCGCAAGCAGACCCGCCACCACCCCCGCAACCACAATCCACGTCACCCGGGACATTGTCACCCGCACCGGCTTTCGCCAGGCCGTGTGCGCCAGCAGCCCCAGCGTCCACACCCCGGCGCAAAGGTATACGTGCGCCGTCGTCTGCGGGTGCCCGGAGTAAAAACACAACGCCGCGCTGCCCGAGGCCAGCGCCAGCCAACCCGGCCCCGGCCTGCGCACCAGCCGATCGCAACCGAGCATCACCCAGCCCAGCCACGACAGCACCTGCGTATGCGGGTGCCCGCAGAAGAACATCATGAAGCCCAGCAGCACGAATAAGTGTGCCCCGGCCAATGCCGGCAGGAAACGCACCTTCAGCGCGATCCGCAAAAACAGGTACATCCCCAGGCCAGCCACCAGGCCCTTAAACAGTTGCGCCCATGCCGTGCTCACCGGATCGTTGATGGCGATATCCACCGCCCGGTAAGGCGACATCACGCCCGACTGCGCGTTGGCCACAAAAGGCGAGCCCGAATAGCTGTACCGGTTCCAAAGCGGAAACCGGCCCGCCCGCACCTCCTGCACCACAAACTTGCGAAACGGCTCAAACTGCAGCACCAGGTCCAGCCCGGCCAGGCTTTTCCTCGCCCCCGCTTCTTCCGGCGCATCCACCACCAGGATGGCGGGGTTCTGCACCTTCAGCAGCCCAAGCGGCAGCATCACCCGGCTCCCCGTCAGGCTCCAGCCAAGCAGCGCCGCCTGCACCAGGGCCAGCGTGGTCACGACCACAGCCAGCCGCTTATACCAGTCCCCTTTACGGTCCTGGCCAAAGCGGCCTGTGCTGATGCTGTCGAGCCAATTCTTCATCATGCGTACGTGGTCTTGATCGCATGACCCAGCCGCGCCGACTGGCACGCCAGGTCAAGGATGTGGATGGGCCTTCTGGACCATTCAGGCGTAATGATAAGCGTTTCGCCCGTCACCAAGTGCGCCGACACATTGTTGTAGTACTTCTGGTTCTCGCCGGGCACGTTCTGCGCCGTCGTCACGTAGGTCTTCCCATCGCGCACATGGGTGATCTCATGCTTGCCGTGGTCAAACGTGTAGGAACCCAGCGTGCCCGTCACGCTCACGATGTACGGCGTAGGCTTGGAGTCGATCGTCGTAATGCGCAGCGTCAGGTAGCGCCCGCCTTCAAAGCGCACCACCGCAAACCCTTCGTCTTCGTTCGCATCGGCCTTCCACTTGGTCTGGGGCGCCCAGAAGCCGTTGTGGGCATAGCCGGACACTTCCGTCATCTTCGACGGCTCCAGGATCTGCAGCGAGTATTCCAGAAGGTGCACGCCCCAGTCGTAAAGGATCCCGCCGGAGATCGTCTTGCTCGTGCGCCACCAGTCGCCGGGCTTGCCGTAGCCGCCCATCTGCGCGTCCACACGGACGATGTCTCCGATCACGCCTTCCTTGATCTGCTTCACGCTCGACAGCGCGCAGCCGTCCCAGTGCCGGTTGTGGAACGTCGACAGCACCGCATTGTTGGCCTTGGCCGCGGCGATCATGTCATCGCATTCCTGCGTGGTGATGGCCAGGGGCTTTTCACACACCACATGCCGGCCGGCCTTGAGGCATTTAAGCGCCAATTCCGCATGGGTGTTGTGGGGAGTGATGATCGTCACCAGGTCCACTTTGCTCTTGGCCAGCATCTCTTCCACGGTCGAATAGGTTTCGATGCCGGGGAAGTCCTTTGTCGCCACAGCCAGACGTGAGGCATCCACTTCGCAGACGGCGGTGGGGGTCATCCCGGCGATTTTCATCATGTCCAAATGGTGCTTGCCCATGTTGAACGCACCGCCGTAACCCACCACACCCACCTTCACGTCCGAAGCATTTGCGTACCGTGCCATCGATGAAACTCCTGATTCTTTGAATAAAGTCTGATTTCGCGTGGCATGTTTGTACCGACCTCGGCCCCGCTGGGCAAATGGAACTCCGCGTTTCACCTTTCCAACCAACTTAAGCCCCGCATCTTGTAGGGTGCGGCCGAGTCCACGAGGCCCACCATCCAAGTTCCAAGCCCCCACCCAAACTTTCCCCCACCCGGCCAAGCCCCAACTTGAACTCTACAACTCCTAACTCTTGACGCGGGACGCGGGACGCCGGACACAGGACTTCTTCCCCTGACTTCACTTTCTTTCGTCAAAAAGTTATAACATATCATTCTGTCATTTCTCGACAGTTTACCCACCCCGTTAGCAGGGCCCCAACATGCGCAAAAACCTTCAGCACTTTTTCCTCTGTCTCGCCTCCACAGCCCTCATCGCCGCTGCCGCCCCAGCTCAGGACGCCGCAACGCCCCAGGTCGCCCCCTCCAAGGACACGCCCGCCGCACCTCAGGGCCCCATCCGTTCCCTCACCGAGTTCGGCCCTCTCAACACCGCCGCCGCCGTCAAGGCCGCTCTTGAAAAAGCCACCCAGGAAATGGCCTCCAAAGGCGGCATCCTCATGGTCCCCGCCTCCGCCGCGGCCCTCTACTCCCCCGACAACACCAGCCAGACCACCGTCCGCACCCCCGCATACCCCGCCGAAACCAAGAAGTGGACCAGCAAAGGCGGCCCAGGCATCACCATCGTCCAGATCGCCGAAAACGGCGCCATCATCCGGCCCCCCTCCGTCACCGGCGTCCAGATCGAGCGCAACCTGCGCATGCCCCTCCTCGACAGCCTCCCCCACTGGACCACGGACTACGCGCTCAACATCACCAGCAACCTCATCCATGGCTCCAACAGCTACATGGATTACCTCTCGGATCCCGTCGCCAAAGGCACCGACGCACGCTTCTACGTCCGGACCATCCGCGGCCTCCGCGCCGGTCAATTCGTCAACATCCATGGCGGCCCCCACTACGCCGGCGGCGTCACCCGCGCCTGCGTCAAAACCCTCGGCTTCGATGCCGAAAAAGGCAAGTGGTTCTTCACCGCCGACACCTCCATCGACCACAAAGCCGGCGCAATCGTCCACAACAAAAACAACGAAGGCCTCATCTGGATGGAGCAAAACGCCCACTCCGACGAACAAACCTACGACATCATGCTCAACCGCAACCAGTACGGCCTGGGCGACACCTACATGTACTTCGCCCGGTTCAAGTACATGAGCAACATCCACTCCGCCGCCGGCGACGAGAACGGCAACATCTTCGCCGCCTACTCCGAACATGAATCCAACAACTTCACCAGCAACGTCGAATCCGTCGACTGGAAGCAAAACACCCTCGTCTTCGACGGCAAGACCTCCAAAAACGTCGACACCCTCGGCACCTCCCGCCTGCTCGTTAACCTAAACCCCGCCAAGTGGATCACCGCCGGCAAGCTCATCGTCGTCCCCGCGGAGTCTTACTACGACACCATCGACACCGGCAAATACCCCTTCGAAGGCAAAACCTACCCCTCCACCATCTCCAACGGCCTGCGCATGGGCGGCCTCATCCGCGGCGATAAGGACTGCCCCTGGGACCAGTCCATCGTCGGCCGCTGGATCGGCATCTCCGAACCCACCGAATGCATCATGGGCAGGAATGGCCCCACTGGAAAGCTCCGCTGGTACCAGATCGACGGCCTCAAAGTAAACCCCGACGGCACCAAGGACATCACCATCCAGCGCTTCTGGTGGGGTGCCAAATCCATGGGCAGCCCCACCCTCTACCGCGAATCAAACTACACCTGGGACGGCCACATCCGCCCCCTCACCTATGTCATCGCCCCCGGCACCTACGTCACTGATGTCGTACGCGCCATCCCCGTTAAAGGCGAAGGCTCGACACGCACCCTGGGCCTGGCCCCCTACCCGCAGATGAACACCCCGCTGGACTTTGCCAAAGGCGACCCCGTCGAACAGGCCATCGGGCCCGACCCCTTTAAGCCCAACCCCTTCCGCATGTGGATGTGGGACAACGTTCCCAGCGCCTTCCCCAGCCCCGTCCTTGACCTCAACAACTCCGGCGCCGACTCCCGCTTTGCCGCCATGTGGGTCCGAGGCGGCGCGGCCAACCTCGACAAACTCGAAAAAACCGCCCGCCAAAAACCCTCCTGGGAAAACGTCATCTACCTCGACGCCGCCGCCGAAGTCGGCCTCAACTGGAAAGCGGACTTCTCCAACGCCGCCATCCTCTTCCAGCAGCCCAACCGCGAACAACCCATCAAGTGGTACTACGGCCAGCGTGAAAATGGCAAGCCCTTCACCGAAGCCACCCTCACCGTCTCCAAGGCCAACGGCGATCTCGCCTTCAAAGGCGGCGACGCACGCTTCAGCGGTTCCGTCGTCGCCAATGGGCTCTCGGCCGACCAGACCCCCGCACGCAACCTCCGCGGCAAAAACGTCCCCGTCAAAGCCGGCTCCACCCAAATCGAAATCACCTTCCCCACACCCGAATCCGATGGCGATTACGCCCTCATGCTTGAACAAAACTGGTTCAGCAACCGCGCCATCCTCACCCAGACCGAAAAAGGCTTCACCGTAAGCTTTGAAAAACCAGCCCCTGAAAACGCCAAGCTCCACTGGGTGCTGGTGCGGTAAAAGCCTGCGCCCTTCTCGGGTGTCGGGGTACGGGTTTCGGGGATCGGGTAAGAGCAGAGAAAGAGCGGAATTTAAGAAAGCAGGACGCCCGTAAGGGCGTCCTGTGCATTTTCTTGACCCGAAACCCGAAAC